>NZ_QRMX01000040.1:0-9390 GCF_003472805.1 Acidaminococcus sp. AM05-11
ACATAGAATATCTTAAAAAAAATATGCTTGACATATTACCAGAATGCTAAAGGGTAGAGGTTTTGGCGGGACGTGCGGTCCATGGGGTGTTGGTGATGGCCAATTTTAAACTTTCTTCGTCATCCACGCTGTGGATGCCACCTCTTTAGTGGTTCGCCGTGCTCCAATCAGCAGCGTCCTTGCGGATTTGCTTCTTGGACGGCTATCACATGGGTCACGTGTACCAAACAGCTTCTAGAATACCTGTGACGCTGTTTGGACGTGACCGCAACGCTTGAAAGAGGCGTTCTAAGCCACTAGTGGTCGTGTGCTAAATGGGGAGGCTAGTGCATAAATGCAGGTAGTGGCCCTTTGGGATGTTGGTGCGGTCAGCGTACATTGCAGGCGATGGTGCGGGGTATCCTCGAGCGGTTCGCGGCTACCCACTCAGTTACGCCCTTCAGGCTTACTTCGCGGGCCGCTATCACAGGGGTCGTATATTCCATTTCTCTACGGCCAGAGGCCTTGAGAAATGGATATGACTCCCTTAGTCAGCCTGCGGTGACAGCTCTCCTAGCGGTTCGCGGCTCGCTGCGCAGCTGCGTCCTACGGACTTGCTTTGCAGGCCGCTATCGCATGGGCCTTATTAACCAAACATCCTTTGGAAAACTGTGGGGATGTTTGGATGCGGCCGTAAGCGGTTCGCCGTATTCCGTTCCCCGTCACCCTGAGGGTTCGGCTCACGGACGGCTATCGCATGGGCCTTATTGACCAAACAGCCCCTTGCAGAATTTGTTGGGCTGTTTGGATGCGGCCGCATAGTGGTTCGCTGCTAGCCAGGCGGCGTCGCCCTGCGGGCTTGCCTTCTGGGCAGCTATCACAGGGGTCGTATATTCCACCTTTCTGCGGCTGATGCCTTGAACGGTGGATACGACTCCCAAAGGCGAGAGCTATGGGCGCTCTTTGGGCTGGCCCTACGGGCCTATTGGATTGAACTTCATCCGTCATCCACGTTGTGGATGACACCTTCTACAGTGGTTCGCTGCTAGCCAGGCGGCGTTGCCCTACGGGCTTGCCTTCTGAGCAGCTATCACATGGGTCACGTATTCCAAATATCTTTTGGATAACTTGTAAAGATATTTGGACGTGACCGCAACGTTTGCAGAAGGCTTTCTTAGACCACTACTGGTCGTGTGCTAAAAGGGGCTAGTGCGGAAATTTAGGTAGTTGCCCCATCCTGCAATGCCGGCGGCATTGCTTCCTTCCCCGCTTGGGACTGCTGTTGTGCGGGGAAGGCATGCGGCCGGGGGCCGCTAATATTTGGACAAATCGTTGGGTGGTTGGTGCGGTCAGCGAACATTGCAGGCAATGTTTTCCGGGTATCCTCGCTCAGTCAGCCACTGCGTGGCTGACTGCTCCCCCCTAAAGTGAGGAGCCTTTAAAGGTTGGTGCGGTCAAGGGGGTGTTGGTGTGGCCTACTGTTTTTCTTTTTTATTTCAATAATTTTTCTTGAAATGGGTCAGGGGCGTGGTGTATCTGTTATAATAAAATGTAATGGGCATTTTGGCCATTTTGGTGTTGTTGGCTGGGATGTTTCTTCCTGTAAAAAAATTGCAGGATATGTGCTAACAATAAAGGTAGGGGAGTGGGTTCCATGATTATATATTTTTCTGGTACGGGGAATTCGTATGCGGTGGCACGGGAGCTGGGAGCGCTGACCCAGGATCAGGTGATTCCTCTGGATAAGAAGAACTGGGAGGCGATTGGGCTGCTGCTGCAATCGGCCAAGTCGGTGGGGCTTGTGTTCCCGGTGTATTTTGGGGATGTGCCCAAGCCGGTGCTGAAGTTCTTAAAGAAGGCAACCTTATCGCCTCAGGCGTACTACTATGCGGCGGCTACCTGCGGGAGTACCCAGGGGAGTGCGCTTTACCGGGTGCAGGAGCTTTTGGGGGCCAAGGGCTGCAAGTTGTCCTACGGCCGGGTGGTGCCCATGATTGCCAATTCTACGTCCACCTGGAAGGTGGGGGTGACCTACGACTACAGCAAGCTGGAGAAGGCCAAGCAGCTGGTGGAGGCTATGGGGCAGGATATTCTGGCCCGGAAGGTGGACCTGTCCCAGGTGAAGAAGTCCCTGGCGGGGACGCTTATGGCCATTCCGCTGGTGCGGAAGCTGGGGAAGAAGCGGTTTGCCATTTCGGCCCGGCCCAAGGACTGTGTGGGCTGCGGGCTGTGCGTACGGCTGTGTCCTATGGGTAATTTGTCCCTGAAGGACGGGAAGGTGAAGGTCCACGACCACTGTGCCTACTGTATGGCCTGTGTCCAGTTCTGCCCCCACGGGGGGATTGCGGTCCACGGGCATGTGATTGCCAAGGCTGACCAATACCATCATCCTGAGGTGCAGGCCCAGGAATTGTTCCATCGCTAAGGGGGAGAGAAAAGATGCTGCATATCGGTTGTCATTTGTCTTCTTCCAAGGGCTTTTTGGCCATGGGCAAAACGGCGCTGTCCATTCAGGCGGATACTTTTGCGTTCTTTACCCGGAATCCTCGGGGGAGCAAGGCCAAGGAGGTGGACCCCAAGGATGTCCAGGCGTTTCGGGAGCTGTGGCAGGGCAAGGCGGTGCCTCTGGTGGCCCATGCGCCCTACACGCTGAATCCCTGTTCCACCAAGGAGGACGTGCGGACTTTTGCCCGGGAAACCATTGCGGACGATTTGGTGCGGATGGAACTGGTGCCCTACCAATATTACAATATGCATCCGGGAAACCATTTGGGGCAGGGGCCGGAAGTGGGCATTCAGCTCATTGCGGACTGCCTGAATCAGGTGCTGCAAAAGGGGCAGACCACCACGCTGCTTTTGGAAATTATGGCGGGAAAGGGCACGGAAGTGGGAAAGACCTTCCAGGAAATTGCTGCCATTTTGGATAAGCTGAAGCTCCAGGAGCAGGTAGGGGTCTGCCTGGATACCTGTCACGTGTGGGACGGGGGCTACGATGTGGTGAACCATTTGGATGAGGTGCTGACGGAATTTGACCAGGTCATTGGGCTGGGACGGCTGAAGGCCATTCATTTAAACGACAGCAAGAATCCCCTGGGGGCCCATAAGGACCGGCACGAGAAGCTGGGCCAGGGCTACCTGGGACTGGAGGCTCTGGGGCGGATTGTGCGCCACCCGGCGCTGACCCAGCTGCCTTTTATCCTGGAAACTCCCAATGAGCTGGAAGGCTACGCCGGGGAGATTGCTCTGATGCGGCAGGCCGCTGAGGAGGGAAGGTAGGATGGAAGAAGGTTTGGCGAAAGTTTTTGCAAGCCCGGTGACGCTGCTGACCCTGGTGGGGGTGCTGGCGCTTTTGGTAGTTTTGCTGCACACCCGGAAGGTGAAGCTCAGCGCCCACCAGCTGTCCAGCTGCGGCTTTATGCTGGCGCTGACGCTGGTGCTCAGTGTGTTTCCGCTTTACCGGATGCCCTACGGGGGCACCATTACCCTGGGCGGTATGCTGCCCATTATGCTGGTGGCCTTTGCTTTTGGGCCGGAAGTGGGGGTGCTGGCGGGGTTTGCCTACGGGATTCTAAACCTGCTGCTGAATCCGTACATTCTTCATCCAGTGCAGGTGCTATTTGACTATCCGCTGCCTTTTATGGCCCTGGGGGTGTGCGGCTTCTTTCCCCAGCACCCTTATGGGGGCATGATTTTGGCAGTCCTGATGCGGTACTTCTGCCATTTTGTGTCCGGGGTGGCGTTTTTTGCCAGCTATGCGCCGGCGGGGATGTCCCCAGTGGTGTACTCCCTGTGGGCCAACGGGCTGTATCTGCTGCCGGATCTGGCCATATGTCTGCTGCTGTACCGGGTGCTGCCCATGGGGCGCTTTATAGGGCTGCTCCGGAAGCCCCGGTGAAAAATTTTACTTTTTTTGTATAAATTCCTTGCATGAATGCCCGGTTCATGCTATAATAACGCTTGTTCAGTAATACGCCTGTGGCTCAGTGGATAGAGCAACGGCCTCCGGAGCCGTGTGCGGCGGTTCGATTCCGCCCAGGCGTACCATTTTGTACTTTTACCCCATGATTCGCGAAAGCGCATTATGGGGTCTCTTATTTTCCAGGGGGTTATAAAATTCCGGGAATCCCAAAGAAGGTCTTTCTTCTCTGGGAAAACGTGCTATAATGAAAAAGCTGTGAGAAAAGAGGTTTTGCCGTGGTTACAATCACCGATCGAGTCCGTTTTTCTGAAACCGATCTGATGGGCGTGGTCCATCATACCAATTACCTGCGGTGGTTTGAAATGGGCCGGGTGGCCTATCTGAGGGCAGCGGGCATTGAGCTGAACCAGCTGATGGCCGATGGCTTCATGGTCCCCATTATTGAGGTCCACTGCCAGTTCCGCCAGTCTGCGCGTTTTGACGACGAGTATGAGGTGCGGACCACCTTGGCGTCCTGCAGCCGGGTAAAAATCGTGTACGAATATGAGATTATCCGGAAACGGGATGGGGTGCTGCTGGCCAAGGGCGATTCTACCAACGCTTTTACCAATCTGGAAGGAAAGGTGGAGCGTCTGTCCCCACCGTATTATGAAAAATTGCAGCGGATGCTTGCAGAAGAAGGGAAGAAAAAAGTATGATCAATGTGATTTTACTGCTTCTTGGCCTGTGCGTATTGGGTGCGCTGGTCATGATTGTTTACGCCGCCTTAAAACCCACGGATGACACCAAGGTGGTTATGGACGAAAAGACGCCTTTGCAGCTGGAGGAGCTGGACAGCCAGCACGCGGTGTATTCTTTTACCGTGCCTCTGCGCAACAACAGCCAGGAATGTGCTGCGGTAACGGACTGCTTTGTGCGGCCGTACCTGCCCCAGGAACAATTCCCGGATGCAGTTTGCACCGGGGATGTGGAAAAGGATGACCGACGCCGGAAGGACCATTATTTCGAAGCCCTGGTGCTGAAGGAATGGTCCGAATGGAAACTGATTGTGACCCTGCGGCTGGAAGCCAGAAATGGCAAGGATATGCGCGAAGTCCTGAGCCGGATGGTGGACATGGATGCAGCCATCTATGTGACCGGGGTTGGCCGGAAGGCACATTATGTAAGAAAGTATTTCGTGACCCTGTATGGGGCTGAAATGGCCAAATTGGCAGGAGGTGCGTACCGTGGCTGATAAGTATGAAATTATTCCCATTCCTACGCGCATTCTGACCATCCACGACAATATTGTGGATGCGGTGAAGGAATTTGGCGGCGACAAGATTGGTCCCCGGGATGTAGTCTGTGTGGCCGAGTCCGTGGTGGCCATTACCCAAAACCGGGCTATTCGTCCGGAAACTATGAAGATTTCTTTTGCAGCCAAGGTGCTGTCCCAGCTGTTTCCCGGCGTGGGCAGTATCGGCAACTGGTCTTCCATGCAGTCCCTGCTGAACGAATCCGGGACGCTGAAGGTGCTGGTGGCTGTGGTCTGCGGCTTCTTCGCCAAGGTGGCGGGCAAGCCCGGGGTGTTCTACCGCATGGGCGGGGAACAGGCTCGGCTGATTGACGATATTACCGGCACCATGCCTCCTTATGACAAGCACATTGTGCTGGGGCCAAAGAACCCCAACCGGGTGTCTGAGAACATCAAGGAAGGGCTGGGGTGCTTCGGGGCTGCGGTGGCTGACGTCAACGACCTGAAGCGGTCCTGCGTGCTGGGCTGCACCAAGGGTGTGGATCCCCGGTTGGTGGAAAAGATCCTCATCGACAATCCTTTTGGCAACGACAGCCAGAAGACGCCGATTTGCGTAATCAAGGATTATTTGCGATAAGAAAAAGAAATGCGGGCTGTGCCAGGAGGCGCAGCCCGTTTTTTGACGGCTTACTGGGTTTATAGGTTGGCATTCCTGGGTTTCGATGGTACAATAGCTTTTATAGAAAAGGTTGGTGAAATTATGCAGCAAGTTGTGATTGCAACACATAATCTGGGCAAGGTGGAAGAGTTCAAGTCTTTGATGAATGAGCTGGGACTGGAATTCACTTGTCTGTCTGATTATCCGCCCATTCCTGAGCCGGAGGAGAATGGCCGCACGTTTGCAGCCAATGCTCGAATCAAGGCAAAATATTATGCCAAGGAAACGGGAAAGCTTTGTCTGGCGGATGATTCTGGTTTGGAAGTTTTGAGCCTGAAGGGGGCTCCTGGGGTGCGTTCTGCCCGGTATGCCGGGGAGGAGGCCACTGATGAGGAAAATAATGAATTGCTGCTGGCCAATATGAAGATGCAGGTCCGGCGGAACTGCCGGTTTTTCTGCGCATTGGCGGTGGCCAATCCGGAAGGTAAGATTTTGGCGGAAACGTCGGGGATTTGTGATGGGATTCTTCTCCACGAACCCCATGGGACCAATGGCTTTGGCTATGATCCGCTGTTCTGGTCCACGGAGCTGCACGCTCCTTTGGGGGAAGCAACTATGGAAGAAAAGAACAGCATCAGTCACCGGGCCAAGGCTATCCGCAAGCTGGTGAACCAATGGAAAAAAATAAAATGACGCTTGGGGTCCTGGGGGATACCCACGGGGACCGGGAAGCCATCCGCCGGGTAATCCGGCAGGCGGGCAGCGTGGACCTGTGGCTCCATACCGGGGACTACAGCCAAGATGCTCCTTATGTGGAGCAGCTGGCGGGGAAGCCGGTGTATGCGGTATGCGGCAACTGCGACGTGTACGAGGACCGGGCTCCTCAGGAACTGGTTACCCGCCAGGAGGGCTTTACCCTGGCGATGACCCATGGCAATCGGTATGTGTGGGGCAATGACTTTAGCCGGCTGCTGTACTGGGGTGCGGAAAAGCAGGCGGATGTGGTGGTTTTTGGCCATATCCACGTACCTGTATGTTTGGAGGAGGAGGGCCTGCTGCTCATCAATCCGGGCAGTCCTTCCCGGCCCCGGAACGGGATTCCGTCCTTTGGGCTGCTGACCCTGGAGCGGGGCAAAAAGCCCCAGTTTGTGGTTCAGACCCTGGACAGCAAGGCATAAAAACAAAAATCAAGCAGATTCCTAAGGAGGAACAAAAAGATGGCCAATACGGAAGATTTGAATGCAGAAGCGCTAGAAATGCACGCCAAGAATCATGGGAAGCTGGAAGTACGCTGCAAGGTACCTCTGGAAAATGGGCACGACCTGTCCATTGCCTATACGCCGGGGGTAGCTGAACCTTGCCGGAAAATCAAGGAAAATCCGGATTTGTCCTTTGAATATACCTGCCGGGGCAACATGGTGGCCGTCATCAGCGATGGCACCCGGGTGCTGGGGCTGGGGGACATTGGTCCGGAAGCTGCCATGCCCGTTATGGAAGGCAAGGCGGTTTTGTACAAGAAGTTTGGGGATGTGGACTCTGTGCCCATCTGCATCGATACCAAGGATCCCAAGGAATTTGTGAATATCGTCGAAAAATTGCAGCCGTCCTTTGGGGGCATCAATCTGGAAGATATTTCTTCTCCCAAGTGCTACGAGATTGAAGCGGAGCTGATCAAGCGCTGCCATATTCCGGTTTTCCACGATGACCAGCATGGTACGGCCATTATTGCCTGTGCTGCGGTTTCCGGGGCGCTGCGCTATGTGAAAAAGGATATTTCCCAGGTGAAGGTGGTGGTCAACGGCTGCGGCGCTGCTGGCTCTGCCATTGGCAAGCTGCTGTACCGGCTGGGAGTCAAGAACCTGATTATGATCGACATCGACGGGGCTGTGTACGAAGGCCGTCCGGGCGAAATGGATATGGCTACGGCTTACCTAGCCAGCGTTACCAACCCGGAACACTACAAGGGCAATCTGGCCGGCGCCGTGAAAGGTGCCGATGTGCTGATTGGGGTTTCCGCTCCTCGGCTGTTTACCAAGGAAATCATCCAAAGCATGAATTCCCAGGCTGTGGTGTTCGCCCTGGCCAACCCGGTGCCGGAAACTACCTACGAGGAAGCCAAGGCGGCGGGTGCTGCCGTTGCTGGTACGGGCCGCAGTGATGCGCCTAACCAGGTAAACAATGTGTGCGTCTTCCCGGGAATCTTCCGGGGGGCTCTGGCGGTACGGGCTTCTGCCATTACGGAAGAGATGAAGGTAGCAGCGGTGAAAGCCATTGCGGGCCTGATTGCTGATGACGAACTGAAGGAAGACTATGTGGTGCCCGGGGCTTTTGACCGGCGGATTGTACCGGCCATTGCTGCGGCTGTGGCCAAGACGGCCATGGAGCAGGGGATTGCCCGGGTGCAGCGGGATCCAGAGGATATTCGGAAGGAAGCTGCGGAACGGGTGGAACGGAACTGGAACGCCTAAGACAGATATTTGCCTAATATGTAAACTTTTTGTAAAAAAGTTGTTGGCAAATTGGGGAATTCATCGTATAATACTAGGAAAATACCTAAAAGGGGTGTAGCGAATGAAAAAGATGGCACTGGTTTTGGCCGGTATTCTGGCAGTAGCAGGGATTGCAGCTGGCTGCGGCGGTCAAACCACGGACAACAAAAGCGCCGGCGGCGACAAGAAAGTGGTTTTGAAGGTTGGAGCCACTCCTGTGCCCCATGCGGAAATCCTGAACGAGATTAAACCCATGCTGGCCAAGGAAGGTGTGGACTTGCAGGTGGTGGAATTTACCGATTACGTAAAACCCAACCTGAGTCTTCACGACAAGGAAATTGATGCCAACTTCATGCAGCATGAACCGTATCTGAACAAGATCAATGAAGAACGGAACCTGGGTCTGGTTTCTGTGGGCAAGGTGCATATCGAACCCATGGGCGTGTACTCCAAGAAAGTCAAAGACATCAAAAACGTACCTGACAATGCCAGCGTGGCTATCCCCAACGATCCTACCAACGGCGGCAGAGCTCTGGCCATTTTGGAAAAGGCTGGTCTGCTGAAGCTGAAAGACGGTGTAGGCGTTATGGCTACTCCGGCGGATATTGTGGAAAATCCCAAGAACCTGAAAATCACCGAAGCGGAAGCTGCTATGCTGCCGCGTACCCTGGATGATGTGGATCTGGCGGTAATCAACTCCAACTTCGCTATGGAAGCCAAGCTGAACCCCACCAAGGATTCCCTGTTCACCGAATCCAAGGATTCTCCGTATGCCAACATTCTGGCCGTACGGAAAGGCGATGAAAACCGTCCGGAAATCCAGAAGCTGATGAAAGCCCTGAATAGCCCGGAAGTGAAGAAGTTCATCGAAGATAAGTACAAAGGTGCCATTCTCCCGTCCTTCTAAGAAGAGCACGAAACAAAAAAAGGGTGTGAAATAATTACTTGCCCCCCAAAAGAAAAAACGACTTGCGAGCTCAAAAGAGTTCGCAAGCCGTTTTTTTGCTTTTTATAACCGTACCTAATAAACTTCCTCAGTCAGTCCTGCGGACTGACGGCCCCTTAGTGGTTCGCAGCACTCCAATCAGCCGCGCCCCGCGGGCTTGCTTCT
>NZ_QRMX01000040.1:9400-14177 GCF_003472805.1 Acidaminococcus sp. AM05-11
ATCAGCCGCGCCCTGCGGGCTTGCTTCTTGGGCTGCTATCACATGGCTCACATGAACCAAGAGCATTTTGAACCACGGATATGCTCTTGGATGTGAGCGCAACGCTAGCAGGGGCCAGTCTTAGGCCTATACGAGTCATGTGCAAAACGGGTATCGCAAAGCAGCATAGTTCGTAAATATTTGCACTACCCTAGTCTATTACTTGACCAGTAGTGGCATAGAACGCTTCCTGCAAGCGTGTAGGAAGTGTCGCCGAAGGCGACGATAGAAGTTTCATTATTTCACACCTTTTTTTGTCGGGTGTTTCAGGCTTTATAGAATCAGGGGCACTGGGGCGTCCAGGGTCATTTCGCCTGGGGTGACCAGGCAGTCGTAGGCCAACAGGTGAACGCCGGCGTTTTGGGCTGCCAAAAGGGCAGCGGCAAACTCCGGGTCGGTGGCCCGGTTTGGCTCCATATGCTGCACGCCTTTCATTTGGATGACAAAGAGCAGGTAGGCGTCATAGCCTTCCTCCTGGCACTTGATGAGCTCGTGGATATGCCGGGCCCCCCGCTGGGTGGGAGCATCAGGGAAACGGACAATGCCGTGCTCTTCCAGGGTGACGCCTTTCACTTCCAAAAAGGCTTTGCGGTCCTTTGCTTCGAAATAGAAGTCAAAGCGGGATTGGTCGTAGCGGCATTCGGGCTTGAGCAGGGTGAGCGGGCCCAGGCCGCCTGCGGCCAGCCATTCCTGGGCGGCGTGGTTGGGGGCCTGGGAATCCATGTTGATGAGCAGGTCTCCTTTTTGGACGGCCACCAGGTCGTATTTGGTTTTTCGGGCGGGGTTGTCACTGCGGGTCAGGTATACGGTGCAGCCGGGCACCAGCAGTTCTTTGCAGCGGCCGGTATTTTTTACGTGGACGGTTTCTTCCTGGCCGTCTATTTCCACCTGGGCAATAAAGCGGTTGGGACGGGCCAGAAAGCGGCCGGGACAGACATTGGGATAGTGCATAGGGTTCTCCTTTACTGGGGCTGGACGCTAACTGCCAGCCCTGGTTTTTATTATACCACGGCGGAGGGAGGAAATACGGGGGAAAAGCCTGGGGGAAATGCCCAAGGGGAATGGCTGAATGTACCAAAGTTTTCATATTTAACGTGTATAAACTTGCTGGTTATGGTACAATATTTCTATACTTTGGTCAGAAAAGAATGGAGAAGGAAATGCGCAATTTTAGAAAAGCAACGATTACGAAAAAAGGAGAACGGGCTGCCCGTCATGGTCATCCCTGGGTATTTGCCGACGAGGTGCTGGCCTTGGACGGTGCGTACGAAAATGGCCAGCTGGTAGATGTGGTCAACGAAAAAGGCAAATATATCGGTACGGGTTTTATCAACGACCATTCCAAGATTCGGATTCGGCTGCTTTCCCAAAATGCCAATGATACCTTTAACGAAGCGTTCTTTGAACGGCGAATCCAGTATGCTCTGGACTACCGGAAAACGGTAATGCCTGGGGCGGATTTCCGCTGCTGCCGGCTGATTTTTGGGGAGGCCGATGGATTCCCGGGGCTGACGGTGGACCGGTTTGAGGACGTGCTGGTGGCCCAGGTGCTGTCTTTGGGCATCGAGCAGCGCAAGCAGCTGATTTTCTCTCTGTTGCTGAAAACCCTGCGGGCCATGGGGGAAGACGTGAAGGGCGTCTACGAACGGAACGATGTGAAAATCCGGGAACTGGAAGGTATGGAAGAAGGCTGCGGCATTGCCGAGGTGCCGGGCTCCACGCTGACGGAAGACGACCTGCTGCCCATTATCACAGAAAACGGTCTGAAGTACCAGGTGGACGTGGTCAACGGCCAAAAGACGGGCTACTTCCTGGACCAGAAATACAACCGGCTGGCAGTGCAGCGAATCTGCAAGGGCAAGCATCTGTTGGACTGTTTTACCCATACGGGGCCTTTTGCCCTGAACGCCTGGAAGGGCGGGGCGGCTTCGGTAACGGCGGTGGATATTTCCGGGGAAGCGCTGAAGCGGGCCCGGGGGAATTTCGCCCTGAACGGGGCGGAGGAAGCCATCCAGACCGTGGAAGCCAATGTGTTTGAATATCTGACGGAGCTGGAAGAAAAGAAGCAGCATCCGTTTGATTTCATTATCCTGGATCCTCCGGCTTTTACCAAATCCAGCCATACGGTCCATTCGGCTTTCCGGGGCTACAAGGAAATCAATATGAAGGCCATGAAGCTGCTGCCCCGGGGCGGGTACCTGGCCACCTGTTCCTGTTCCCACTTTATGCCGGACGAGCTGTTTGTCCAGATGCTCCGGGAAGCGTCCCACGATGCAGCGGTGTCCCTGCGCCAGGTGGAAGCCCGGCAGCAGGCTCCGGACCATCCGATTTTGTACAATGTGCCGGAAACTGATTATCTGAAGTTCTATATTTTCCAGGTGGTGTAAGGCCTGGAGAAGTGAGGTGTGCTATGATTAAGAAATTTTGTCTGCTGACGGCCTTTTGTGCCGCCCTGGGTTTTGGCCTGTTCCCTGCTGGACAGCTGCCGGCCGCCCACGCGGAAAGCACAGAAACCCACTTTCAGCAGTCCAAGATTGTGCTGGTAACCACCCACAATCAGGTTCCGTTCTACGCGGAACCGTCCCAAAAAAGTTTGACTTTGGGGTTCTATCCCAAGGGTACACTCTTTGTTCCGATAAACCAAACCCGTAACGCGGCGGAGCAGAAAACCTACAACCTGGCCATCCGGTTTGATGGCGCTGTAGGATGGCTGCTCTCCGAGGATGCAGCATTTTCTAGAAAATAATCTAGCCTGCAGCAAGGGGACCTCCTAGGGAGGAGCCAGGCACAGCAGGTGAGGGGAGAGCTTGGCATGGACGAAGAAAAGGAAGTTAGCGCACAAAGCGAAGAAGAAAAGCAGGAGCTGCTGGAAGAACGCATGGAAAGCGAACTGAACGAGGCTCTGAATCATAAGGATGAGGCAGCGGTAAGACGGTTGGTGGAGGATTCCCACCCCATCGACCTGGCCATTGCCATGGAGGAGGCTTCGGACAGCAATATTGTGTATTTGACCAGTTTGCTGGATGATGCCCAAAACGCAGAAATCATTGAACAGGCTGACGAGGATCTGCAGGTGCGGATCATGAAGCTGTTTGACCTGAACAAGATTCTGCGGATTTTCCAGCATATGTCCAAGGACGATATCGTAGACATTCTGGGAGATATGCCGGCCAATCGGCGGAAGGAATTGGTCAAGCTGATGAAGACCAGCGACCAGACCGTTATTCGGGATTTGCTGGGCTACGGGGAGAGCACTGCCGGTGGTATTATGACCACCGAGTACATTTCCATGCGCAGCACGCTGACGGTGAGTCAGGCGTTGGAAAAGGTAAAGGAGATTGCTCCCAAGACTGAGGAAATCAACATTCTCTACATCACCAACGACCGGAAGCAGCTGGTAGGCACGGTTTCTCTCCGGGAACTGCTGGTGGCCAAAAACTATGATACGTTAAACGATATCATGGAGGACAATGTCATTTCTGTGGAGCCGGAAGCGGACCAGGAGGACGTTGCCCGGCTGGTATCCAAATATGACCTGCACGCCATTCCGGTTGTGAACAAGCGCAAGGGGATTATCGGCATCATCACCGTCGACGATATCATCGATGTTATCGAAGAAGAAAACACCGAGGATATGTTGAAATTAGGCGGTGTCAGCAAGGAAGAAGACGTGGACAGCACGGTGTTTGAATCGGTGCGGATGCGTCTGCCCTGGCTGCTGGTCAACCTGATTACGGCATTTTTGGCGTCTGCTACGGTATCTTTGTTTGAGGATACCATTTCCCAGGTAGTGGCCCTGGCGGCTGCTATGCCCATTGTAGCGGGCATGGGGGGCAACGCTGGGACCCAAACCCTGGCGGTGGTGGTCCGGGGGATTGCTTTGGGGGATATCCGCCTCCATGGCAACGAGAAACGGATCTTTAAGGGTATCGCTGTGGGCTTTATCAACGGGCTGGTGAACGGGATTATCGCCGGTTTTGTCATCAGCCAGATGAGCGGGAATACGGCGCTGGGCTTGATTATCCTGGTGGCCATGACCTGCAACCTGATGATTGCGGCGTTTGTGGGCTTTTTGGTGCCGGTGGTGCTCAAGGCCTTCAATTTTGACCCGGCCATTGCCTCCAGTATTTTCATTACCACGGCAACGGATGTCTGCGGCTTCTTTATTTTCCTGGGGCTCAGCAAGATGTTCCTGCCGTACCTGCTGCAGTAGGGGTGGGGAGAATAGAAGTATATAAAGTGAAACAAGATTGTGAAAAAAAGATTTGCGAACTAGTTTGAGTTCGCAAGTCTTTTTTTTGTACGTTCGTTATAGCCGTATTCTAATAAACTTCCTCAGTCAGTCCTACGGACTGCCAGCCCCTACACTCTTGCAGGGGCCGGTCTTAGGCCACTACTGGTCATGTACTGAATGGGGGATTGTTGTGAAGCTTGGTTTTGAACCCCAACCCGGCATTGCTGTTGGCAATGCCGACCTTCCCCTTCTCCTGTTCGCGCAACGCAGCGAACAGGAGAAGGGGAAGGCAGGCGGCCGGTGGCCGCTAATACCTGGACGGCCCTTCGGGGGGTTCCTCTATCGGCACCTGTGGTGCCACTTTCCCCAAGGGGAAAGCTCGTCCCCATTTGGGGCTAGTGCGGACCGTTAGGTAGTCCAACTACAGAAAAATTGCCTGAGGCAATTTTTTGGGCTCATCACGGAAAATTGGGGGATACGAAATCTAAGACAGAATTTAAAAAC
>NZ_QRMX01000041.1:0-12738 GCF_003472805.1 Acidaminococcus sp. AM05-11
GGTGACTTGACCCGCACATCTGTCAATCAATATTCAGTTTTCAAAGTTCGTCGCTGCTGTCTCACTGACAGCTTGTTTATTCTAGCAAACTTAGAAGTTTTTGTCAACCACTTTTTAAAATTTATTTTTTAAATCGTGATTGGCGCTTTTTCCTTCTAAGGACCGCCAGGCCTTTCGCTGCGTTTCCGTAACGAGAAAGCTTGTATATAATAGCACAGATATCGAAGGTCGTCAACTGTTTTTTAGAAAAAATTCCCCCTGCCAAACGGCTAGCAAAAACGCCGTTGTCAGGGGAAGTTCTCCCTGGTTTCGGTGTAGTCATACCGATTGGGCTTCCAGGGAGTAGGCGCCAGCAGCAGGTACAGCAAAAACAGTCCTTGGAGGGCAGGAATCAGGAGCAGCAGCATCCACCAGCCGCTGGCGTTCCGGTCGTGAAGCCGGCGAACGCCCAGGCTTAGGTGCATCAATATCAGGACGACGCCCGCAGTGCCTTCCAGCAGCAGCACAAAGTCGTCCCCCAGGCCGATGACGTCTCCCAGGGTATAGGCAAAAAGTGCCACCACCAGATCCGCCGCCCCCAGCCACAGGGACCGACAGAAATAATCTCCCCGGTGCACCCGGCCTTTAAAATTCAGATACAGCTGCCGCCACGTATCCTGGTCCGGCAGATTATCTTCCAGCATACGTTTCCAGGACCGATGGGGCTCCCCCTGGGCATAGGGATTGTACAGGGGCTGCCCGTCCCTTAGGGCTTCATCGCCCGGCCGCAGCTTCTCCACGGATATATGGAGTACGGTTTCCCCCTGCTGGGATCTGGTTCCAGACGGACTTCCGCCCTGCACTCCCGGACTTTGCTTTAGCGGCGTTCCGTCTTCGGAACAGAAATTTTCACTGCCCGGATAAATCTTATAACAGCGGGGACAAATTTTCACGCTGCTTCCCCCTTTCCCCAATCCACCAAAACACGCCTCAAGAGACCTTTTCTTTCTTTAGGTTTATTCCCCGTACTGGTTAGGTGCTTCTTCCGTAGGAGAAAGCAGCAGATACAGGGTGAGCAGCGGATGCACCACCGGAATCAGCATCAGGAGCAGCCACCAGCCGGTATGGTTCCGGTCATGGAGCCGGCGAATGCCCAAACTCAGGAACATGATGATCATGCCCACAATCACCAGTCCGCCCAGGCTGCTGATGACAGGTACAATCACACTGATGGTGCTGACCAGCACCATGGCCAGGAGCAGCCACAGCCACCGGCACACAAAATCTCCCCGGTGCACCCGGCCCCGGGTATTCAAGTACAGTTCCTTCCAATTTTCCTGATTGGGGAAGTTATCTTCCATCATCTGTCCAAACCCTCTGCTGGGTTTGGGCGGGACGTACTGATTCTGCTGAAAGTCTTTTTGTCCTTCCTGTTCTTCCTTTTGGAAGGTATCTTCCGTTTCTGCTTCTGCCTGCTTTTCCTCTCCCTGGGGCTCGGCAGCCTCCACCACCTTGCCTTCCTTTTCCGGGATCACCGGGGTCTCTTCCGAAGTAGGCTGCTCTTTTCTCATACTTTGGGACACGGGGCTCAGTTCCAGCCGGCTGCCATCAAGGGCACAGAAGTTTTGGCTATCTTCATACATTTTATGGCATTTAGGGCAGATTTTCATGACATTCTTCCTTTCTTGTCCATATATTCTATAGAGTTATATCATTAATTTCTTTTTATTCAACTCTCTTGTGTTTTATGAGTGGTGATGCTGGGCGTAATAGCTGGCCAGCATGGGACCGATATATTCGCCAAACTGGTCCGTTTTCTGGCTCCAGGCATCACTGACAGCGTAGTGGTCCGTCATGACGCCCTGGCTGTTGAAGGTACACAGGTACAGGGTCCGTGCCCTTCCATTGGACAGATCATAGCGGGTATGGGATAGGAGAATTTCCGTACCGTTTGCCGGTTCCTTCAGCCAGGTCTTTTCCCACACTTCATAAGTATCGCTGCCTTTTTTCTCCAACGTCTGGGGATTGAACCATTTCTTACCCAGTTTGGGCAGAGTCTTGCTGAAGACCCAAGGGCCGTTCAGCCGGGCATAGTCCCATTCGTACCGGGCCCGGGTAAACAGGGCCGTCATGGCCTGAAAGGGCTGCCATTCCCCGATTTTTCGGCTGCCGGTGACCTTTTGGCCTTTGGTATTCAGGGCATACACGCTCAGCTGCCGCCATTTCTTCTCTTTCAGGTCGTACTCCTGATGGCGCAGCTCTCCGGCAATACCCTGGGCACTGACCATCGGCCACTCCACCTTTTCCCAGACCTTGAGATACCGTTCATCCTGGGTCAGTTTCAGGCTGTCCCGGTCCATGGAGACCAGGCCTTCTTCACTTTCCCCCAGGGGCATCCACTGCACGGCCTGGGCCGGCGCTGGCAGCAGGGTCATAAGACAAACGGCTGCTGTGACGAACCAAGCCTTCCAGTTTCCCATACTCCCCACTCCTTCCGCCTGTTTATTTTTCCATTATAGCATAAAAAAGAAACCCCTTCTGCAAGAAGAATTTCTCCTACAGCGCAAAAAAGAGGACCGGCCAATAGGCACCAGTCCCCTGCTTTTTATTCCTTATGTTCCAATACATCCCGTACCGCTTTTTCGAATTTGGCCCGGGGCAGCATCACATAATGCCCGCAGCCCCGGCATTTGATGCCGAAATCCATACCGACCCGCACCACATCCCATTCATAGGAGCCGCAGGGATGGGCTTTTTTCATCCGTACAATGTCGCCAACGTGATAATCAATTTTACCGGACACTGGGATCATCTACTTTCAAAGTAGAGATATCAGTAATGTTGTAGCCTGCGTCACGGATGGTTTGGATAACATCCATAGCGTTGGTCAGGTCTGCACGAATGGTAATTTCCCGGTCATCATTTCCTATATCGCGGGTCAGGATGGAAATGATGTTGACGCCTCTATCCTTGAAAATGTTGGCCAGTTCTGCCAGAACCCCCACCTTATCCTTGGAATCGATGGTGATTTTGGTAGAGGTTTGGGCATAGCCCATCAGGTCCACAAATGCCTTGAACAAGTCCGTATCAGAAATGATGCCTACCACCTTGTTGTTGTCGTCCACCACCGGCAGGGCGCCGATTTTAAACTTGTACATCAGGTAAGCAGCCACTTCCACCCCGTCCACTTCCTTAACGGTAATGACGGCTTTGGTCATCAGGTCTTTCACCTTCAGCTTGCCCAGCAGGTAGTTGGCTTCATACCGGCTCAGGGTGCTGGCATCGGAGGGCGTAGCCCGGGCTACATCCCCATCGGTGATGATACCCCGCAAATGGCCTTCCTTATCCACCACCGGTACCCGGCGCAGATTGTTGTTGAGCATCAGTTCCTGGATTTCCAAAAGGGACTGTTCGCTCTCCACTACCTTTACGACTTTGGTCATCAACTCTTTTACTAACATGGTTTCTGCCTCCTCATCAGCCGCCCAAATAGGCTTTCTGTACAGCTTCGCTGGCTGCCAGTTCGGCTGCAGTGCCGGACAATACCACCCGTCCGGTTTCCAATACATACGCCCGGTCGGCAATGGACAGGGCCATGTTGGCATTCTGTTCCACCAACAGGACGGTGGTTCCTTCTTCGTTGATCTCTTTGATGATAGCAAAGATTTCCCGTACCAGCAAGGGTGCAAGACCCATGGAAGGTTCATCCAAAATCAGCAGTTTGGGACGACTCATCAGGGCCCGGCCCATGGCCAGCATCTGCTGCTCGCCGCCGGACAGGGTACCGGCCATTTGCCCCACCCGTTCTTTCAGCCGGGGGAACTTGGCGAAAACCTTTTCCTTATCCTGGGCAATACCGTCTTTGTCACTGCGCAGGTAGGCGCCCATGTCCAGGTTTTCCATAACCGTCATGTTGGAAAATACGTGACGGCCTTCAGGGACCTGGACCAGCCCCTGGCCCACCAGTTTATGGGCCGGAACGCCCACGATTTCGTGGCCGTCATATTCGATGCTGCCGTTTTTCGGTTTGATCAGTCCGGAAATGGTATGCAGGGTGGTGGATTTTCCAGCCCCATTGGACCCAATCAGGGTAACAATCTGTCCATCGCCTACTTCCAGGCTTACATCCTTGACTGCGTGGATGGCCCCGTAGAATACATCCAAATGTTCTACCTTCAGCATCAGGACACCTCCTCGCCTAAGTACGCTTTGATTACGCGTTTGTTGTGTTTGATTTCATCAGGGGTCCCGTTGGCAATGCAGATGCCGTATTCCAGTACGTAAATCCGCTGGCAGACGCTCATTACCAGACCCATATCATGTTCAATCAGAAGAATGCTTAAATTAAATTCTTTTTTGATCCAGCGGATCAGTTCCATCAGTTCCTTGGTTTCCTGGGGGTTCATGCCTGCTGCCGGTTCATCTAACAGCAGCAGGCGGGGTCCCGTAGCCAGGGCGCGGGCAATTTCCAGCCGGCGCTGTTCGCCGTAGGGCAGGTTCTTGGCCATTTCATCCTTCAGCTTATCCAGCTTGAAGATTTTTAACAGCTCCAAAGCTTTTTCCTCCACCGCAGCTTCTTCCGAGAAGTACCGGCCAAAACGGCCGATGGCTTCCAAAAGGCCATAGCGGATATGCTGGTTAAAGGCAATCTTTACATTGTCCAGTACGGACAGTTCGGAGAACAGACGGATGTTCTGGAAGGTACGGGCCACGCCCATATTGGTCACCTGGTACGGTTTCTTTCCGTTGATCCGCTGTCCGGCAAAGGTGATTTCCCCTTCAGAAGGTTCATACACCCCGGTAAGCATATTGAAGGCAGTGGTCTTGCCGGCGCCGTTGGGACCGATGAGGCCAATCAGTTCCCCTTCATCAATCTGCATATTCAAGTTGGATACAGCACGCAGGCCGCCGAAAATCATGGAGGCGTTATTCACTTTGAGCAGTTCCGCCATGAGATCCACCTCCCAGCTTTATAGATTTAAACATATTCAGGCTCAGTTCCTTGCTGCCAAACAGGCCCTGCGGGCGGTTCAGCATCAGGACAATCATGACAATGGAGTAGATGACCATACGCCATTCCGGATAATCTGCCAGAGCAGCAGAAATAGCGGTTAAGAGAACAGCACCGGTAACAGCACCGGTCATGGAACCCAGGCCGCCCAATACCACCATGGTCAGGATATCAAAAGAACGCATGAAGGTAAAGGATGCCGGGTGGGCAATGTAATAGTAATGGGAGAACAGGGCACCGGCGGTACCGGCAAAACCAGCTCCAATGGTGAAGGCCATAACCTTGTACTTGGTGGTGTTGATACCCATGGTTTCCGCCGCAATTTCGTTTTCACGAATGGCCAGGCAGGCACGGCCGTCTGCCGAATTCTTGAAGTTTTTGATGACGTATACCACAAAAACCATAATCCAGAAGGCAATGGGGAAGGTGGTCAAACGGGGAATCCCCATGAAACCGGAAGCCCCGCCTACATAGTTGATGTTCAGGATGGCAATCCGGATGATTTCCCCCAAACCCAGGGTAGCAATGGCCAGATAGTCACCGTCCAGCCGCAGGGTGGGCATGCCAATCAGGAAGCCCAGGAAAGCAGCGGCCAAAGTTCCTACAATCAGGGCAAGGGCAAAGTCCATTCCCAGTTTTACGGTAATAATGGCGGAAACATAGGCGCCTACTGCCATAAAGCCGGCATGGCCGATGGAGAACTGTCCCGTAAAGCCGTTGATCAGGTTCAGGCTTACGGACAGGATGATGTTGATCAAAATCATGATGACGTTGGTTTCCCAATAGTCATCCAAAACTTCCTGGTCAAACAGCAGATAGAATACCACAAAAATCACTGCAAAAATGCCCAGGCCCAGTAAATCCTGTTTGCGTAAATTTTTCATGGCTCCCACCTACACTTTCTCTTTCACGTTCTTGCCCAGTAAGCCCGTAGGTTTATAGAGCAAGATGATAATCAGGATGGCAAAGGCTGCTGCATCACGGAAGGTGGAGGAGAAGAAGCCGCTGACCATGGCTTCTACCAGACCCATGATGATGCCGCCCAGCATAGCGCCGGGGAGAATGCCGATGCCGCCTACAACAGCTGCAATGAACGCCTTGATACCGGGCATCATGCCCATCAGGGGATCAATGGAGTTGTAGTAGATGCCTACCAGTACGCCGGCGGCAGCAGCCAGGGCAGAACCCAGGGCGAAGGTCATGGAAATAACCCGGTCGATGTTGATGCCCATGAGCCGGGCTGCGTCTGCATCATAGCTTACCGCTCTCATGGCCTTGCCGGCTTTGGTCCGGTTAACGATGTAAGTCAGAACCAGCATCAGGATAAAGGTGCTTACCAAAATGATGATCTGCTGGTTGTTGATGATGATGCCGCCGATGTTATAGACCGTGGGGGCAAAAATTGCCGGGAAGGTCCGGGGCTGGGGCGTAACCAAAAGTATCATGCCGTTTTCCAGAAAGAACGATACGCCGATGGCGGTAATCAGGGCCGCAATCCGGGGTGCGTTCCGCATGGGGCGATAGGCAATCCGTTCAATGATGATACCAGCAATAGCGGAGCCCAGCATGGCCAAAACGATGGAAGGCAAAAAAGGTAAACCAAACTTGCTGGTGGCTACATAGCCAATATAGGCACCCACCATGTAAATATCACCGTGGGCGAAGTTAATTAATTTGATGATGCCATAAATCATGGTGTACCCGAGGGCAATCAGCGCATAAATGCTGCCCAGTGACACCCCGTTTACAATTTGCTGTACAAATTGTAAAGCAAAAGAACCCGTGTCCATAAGCCTTTCTCCTTTGGAAAAATTTTGGCGTCAGGTCAGTTGAGCCTGACCCAACGCCATATAGACTGAATTTGAAACTTACAGGTTAATCTTTTCTTTGAAGGTCTGTACGCCGTTCTTCATTTCGATGATGATACCGCCGGATACAGGGTTGTGATCCTTATCCAGGGTGAATTTCCCAGTGGCTACTTGGAAATCTTTCATCTTGGCCATTTCGTCGGCAATCTTGGTACCATCGGTGCCGCCAGCTCTCTTGATGGCTTCGGCTACAACCAGGCCTGCATCATAGGAGTGGATGGCAAAGGTATCCGGTTCTGCGTTGTATTTGGCTTTGTAGTCTTTGATGAACTGTTGTACATGGGGATCTTGATCCTGTGCGGAATAAGCGCTGCTGAAGTAGGTGTTGTTCAGAGCATCAGCACCAGCAATTTCTGCCAGTTTCGGGGAATCCCAACCATCGCTGCCCAGGATTGGGCAATCCAGGCCAACTTCACGAGCTTGTTTTACAATCTTGGAAACTTCTTCATAATAAGCCGGTACATACAGGGCTTGAGGATCAGCAGCCTTCAGTTTGGTCAGGGCTGCCTTGAAATCTTGGTCTTTAGCCAGGAAAGCTTCCTTGGCTACAACCTTGCCGCCGTTTTCTTCCAAAGTCTTGCCGAATACTTCCATCAGGCCTTTGGAATAGTCACTGGAAGAATCATAGAAAATAGCCACATTCTTCACGTTCAGGCTCTTAACCGCGAAGGTTGCCATAACCTTGCCTTGGAACGGATCCGTGAAGCAGGCACGGAAGATGTAGGGACGAACCTTGCCTTTTTCATCCACCGTAATGCCAGGTGCCGTAGCTACAGGAGCCATCAGAGGAACCTTGGCGTTGGTGACTACAGGCGTGGCAGCGGATACGCAGCCGCTGGTAGCAGGTCCAACAATAACAGCAACCTTATCCTTGGAAATCAACTTGGTTGCCTGGTTGCCAGATTCAGAGGGCTCGGATTTGTTGTCCGCCTGGACAATAGTAATCTTTTTGCCGTTTACCCCGCCTTTGGCATTGACTTCATCAATAGCCATTTGGAATCCGTTGTAACAGGATTTACCGTAGTTGGCAACGTTGCCGGTGAGTTCAAACAGGGCGCCCACCTTGATTTCATTGCTGTTAGCTGCTTCTTTCTTACTGTCACCGCAGCCTGCAAACATGGTTGCCATTACCGTTGTCATGGCGATAGCGCCGACCGCTTTTTTCCATCCTTTCATCCATAACACCTTTGCTTTCTAGGGGATTCTTGCCAGGGAGCTGTACGAAAGACGGCCGGCCTTGCAAGTTAAGCCTATTATACGTACTTATTCGCGGTTTTGCAATACTCTTTTTTACAAAATTGATGCGAATTTTTAATTTGTATACCGTTTTTATGTACATTTTGTGAAGCGTATGTATTTAATGGATATTTGTCTATTGTGAAAGATATATTTCATGCATTCAGATTTTACATGGAATCCTATTTTCAGAACAATAACCGGACAGAAAGAGAAATTGTCAGGATATGGACCTATCGTGTATAATGAAAGGCGGAAGGAGCGTTGATCAGCCTATGCATATCCATGTGGTTCCCTTATTCTGCTGGCTGCTGGAAATTATCTTTTTGTTCCGGTACCAGACCATCTATTATTATATGCAGACCTTTCCCGGGCTGCTGCGCAGCAAGCGCCCCTCTCCGGTTCGGATTATTGTCATTGACCAGGGATTCCTGTTTTTCCTGCTTTTTTATCTGGGGCGGCTGATTTTCTTTTTCTACTGCCTGTTCCTGATTTTATTTGATGATATTTTATGGGAGCCCGCCTCCATGCTGCTGATTCTGTCCGGCTATGAGCAGCTGGCCGTATTCTACCAGATTCCTGGTATGGCCATCCGGGACCCCAAAACAGGCATCCGGTTTCCCACCCATTGGTTCATGCTGGTAATCCGGGGCCTGTCCCTATACGTATTGGGACATCTGGCTTTTACCCTCTAATCCCGCTGGATGATGGCCGGCTGCTGCAGCTGCCGGCTTTTCTTGTACCTAAATTACGAAAAGGAGCTGACTTCATGACCGTTATCCTGCTTTGCATGGCGCTGGGCATTGCGGCCGGCTTGGTAAACCTGTTTTCCTACAAAATAAAGCTGGGCCTTAGCCGCATTTCCCAGGCGGCCCTATGCACCATGATTTTTTGCCTTGCAGCCAAAATTGGCAGCAATCCCCAGCTGCTTGTCCAGTTGCGCACCCTGGGCATCCAGTCCCTGGCCATCTGCCTGGGCAGCATGCTGGGCAGCTTTCTGCTGCTCCTGATAGTAGAGCGGATTTTTGCCCGGGAAATCCACACCCTGTTCCAGGAGGCCAAGAAATGATCCGGCTCATTCTGCTCTCCCTGGTGCTGGGCTTTGGCGCGGGATATGCTTTTCTGACCCCGGACCAGGGGCCCCTTTTGGACACCATTCTCATGAACGCCCTGAACATCATGATTTTTGTTTCCGGCATTGAAATCGGGGAAAACAAGGCTCTAATCCGGCAATTCGTCACGCCCAGGAATTTAAGCCTTTGTCTGGCCATTCCTGCGGCCATCACCCTGGGGAGCCTGACCCTTGGCACGTTATTTGGCCTTTTGACTGGCCTACCCTCCCGGGACAGCCTCCTGGTCAGCGCTGGTATGGGCTGGTACAGCCTGTCGTCCGTGGTTATCGGCTCCCTGTATTCCACCAAGGTGGGCGCCATTGCCTTTATTGCCAATTCCCTCCGGGAACTGCTGTGCTTTATTTCCGTGCCCCTTTTGACCCGGTGGTACAAATTTCCCTGTATCGGCCTGGGCGGCGCCAGTACTATGGACTCCACCATGCCCGTACTGTTAAAGTACATCAATACCCCTGCGGCCATTTTGGGCTTTGTCAGCGGTTTTCTTCTGACTCTGGAGATTCCCTTTCTCCTGACCTTTCTCATGCCCTAAGGGCCAATTTTCCCCTTACAGCGCACAAAAAAACAAGGAAGCAGCCAGCGTATAGCTGGTCACTTCCTTGTTTTTTTTGTGTGTGATTTATCCCAGGAGGCCTTGCGGCTGGAATCTTACAGCTCTTTATATTCAGCTGTCCATTGGCTGTCCAAAACAGCTTGGGCAGGGTCGGCAATGGCTTTTTGGTTGACGCCTTCTTCTACAATGCGCTGGGCCACCTTCTGGGCCAGCACCACCGTGAAGTCCTGGAGATGGGTAACCGGCGGCAGCACAGAGGCACCGGCGTTTTCCACCTTTACTTCATCAGCCAGGGCATGGGCAGCAGCTGCCAGCATTCCCTGGGACACGCATTTGGCGTGGCAGGCAGTTACGGCCAGTCCCATCCCCGGGAACACCAAGGAGTTGTTGGCTTGGCCAATCTGGTACTTCACCCCTTGGTATCCCACTTCCTGGGAAGCAGTGCCGGTAGCCACCAGGGCCCGGCCTTCCGTCCAGGCAATCAGGTCCGCAGCCTTGGCTTCTGCCAGTTCCGTGGGATTGCTCAGCGGGAAGACAATGGGGCGTTCCGTATGGGCAGCCATTTCCTTGACGATGCTTTCTGTAAAGGCACCGCCCACCGTGGAGCAGCCCACCAAAATGGTAGGATGAATGGCTTTTACCACTTTTTCCAAGGTGTCCAGGTCGTGACTGTCCGCAAATTCCGTTCTCTTGCGGGTAAACAGGTTTTGTTGGGGGGTCAGGGCATCGGAATCCTCAAACAGCAGGCCCTGTTGGTCCACCAGGTAGAACCGGTCCTGGGCTTCTTGGGGGGTCAGGCCCTGGAGCAGCATTTCTTCGTAGACCTGGCGCACAATGCCCATGCCGGAGGTGCCGGCGCCAAAGCACAGGAATTTCTGGTCCGTAAGCTTCTGCCCGGAAATCTTCAGGGCGCCCAGAATGGCTGCCAGGGTTACCGCCCCGGTGCCTTCAATATCGTCGTTATAGACGGCAAATTGGTTGGCGTATTGGTCCAGCAGACGGGCTGCATTTTCCCGTCCAAAATCCTCAAAATGGATGTACAGGTTGGGGAACAGCTTTTCAGCCGTTCTCACAAAGCGGTCCACAAAGGTATCGTAGGCAGCGCCCACAATCCGTTTGTGGTGCAGCCCCAGGTACAACGGGTCATCAATCAGGCTCTGGCGGCTGGTGCCAGCATCCAGTACCACCGGCAGCACCTTGGCCGGGTCAATGCCGGCAGCGGCGGTGTACACCAGGATTTTCCCGGTGGAAATGCTGACCCCGTTGGTGCCCCAGTCCCCGATGCCCAGAATGCTTTCCCCGTCGGTAACTACGATCAGTTCAATATCCCGGCCGGCAGCCCCGTTGCGCAGGGCTTCTTCGATATCCCCCATGGCGTCAATGGACAGGTAGACGGCGTTTTGGGGAGTGGTGAACAGTTCGCTGTACTGCTTGACGCTTTCGGCTACGCCAGGAGCATACAAAATGGGCAGCAGCTGTTCCAGATGATGGGAGAACAGGTAAAAGAACAGGGTCCGGTTCCGGCTGAACAGCTTCATCAGATAGTGGCGCTGTACTGCCCGGTTAGGCCGTTCACAAACATTTTCGTAAGCCTGCTGGGCCTGGAGTTCCAGGGTTTCCACATGGGGCGGCAGAATGCCCACCAGCCCGTATTTTCTCCGTTCTTCCAAAGAAAAGGCAGTGCCTTTGTTCAGGAAGGGATCGTTTAACAAATCATAACCCATTTTCGTTGCAGCCATTGTACTTATCTCCTTTTTCTTCCAGGCCTTGGCCTGACTTCGTCGGTGGTTGGGACCGGCTACAGATTTATCTTTACTTCAGTGCATACAAAATACATTTTCGTGATTCTGTAGCAATTTTACACAGGCAGAAAAAGAAAGTAAAATACATTTCTGTTCTTCACCCAAACTTTTAGTTATAATAAAGACAGAAGGAGGTGCCCCATGAAACTGACCCAAATCGAATACTTTATTGCTGTCTGCCAATGCGGCAGCTTCACCGGAGCCGCAGAGAAATGTCATATCTCCCAGCCCGGGATTTCCAAGGCCATGCAGGAACTGGAGCAGGAATGCGGGGTAGCCCTGTTCCAGCGCAACCGGAACAACATCCAGGTCACCCCCCAGGGCCGGATTCTGCTGGAACACGCCCAGCAGTTCGAGAACCATTACCAGAATTTGTGCCAGGTGGTAAAGAATCTGGCACACAGCCGGACCCTGCTGCGGATTGGGGTGGCCACCATGCGGGGAAACACCATTTTCCCCAAGCTCCACGGTGCCTTTTTAAAGGAACATCCCCGAACCACCATCGAAACCATCGAGGAAACCACCAATGTGCTATACGAGCTGCTGGACCGGCAGGAAATTGATTTTGCCCTGTGCGTTACCAACCATATGCCGGAAGAGCCCTATCACCACCTGCTGCTGCGGAAAAGCTACCTGAAACTGTTTGTCCGGAAGGACCACCCCCTGGCCAGCAGAACATCCCTGAGTCTGAAAGAGCTGAAGGACGTGCCTTTGGTCATGTTTTCCGACCATTTTGACCAGACCACCTATATCAAGCGGATGTTTGCAGTCAGCGAGGTGCAGCCCCGGATTGTCCACCAGACCTCCCAGGTCTTCACCATCCTGGAATACATCCGCAGTGAAGCGGCTGCCGGTTTTCTTACCGAAGAAATTGCCAGCCAGGAACCGGACCTGGCGGCCATTCCCATTACCGAATTCCATCCGGCCTTTATTACCCTGGTGTGGAACAAAAATGTGCGCCTGCATCCGGCCATGGAAGAATTTATCCGTTTCGTCAAGCAGTCCAGGTTTATCCAGCCTTTGGAACCACCCCAAAAAGCGGAACCGTCCAGCTCTGCTAAAAAATAAAAAAGCCTTCTCCAGCTGCTGCAGCTGGAGAAGGCTTTTTTTAGGCTCATCACGGAAAATTGGGGGATACGAAATCTAAGACAGAATTTAA
>NZ_QRMX01000042.1:0-10137 GCF_003472805.1 Acidaminococcus sp. AM05-11
AGAGGTTTATATTATTAGGAACTGTCTACTTGACGGGGAGCACACCACGCTTGAAGGAGGCATACTAGGCCACTACTGGTCAGCTTATGTCTGAACTATAGTGCAAATATTGTTAAACACTGGGAACCTGATGGGTCTGAACGGCCCCTTCAAGCGTGAAGGGGCTGTCATCCTATAGGGATGACTGAGGAAGTTTTATTTTTTCACAGCCCCTTTTGATTTTTTCGCTTTATTATTCTCTGCTGAACAGGGCATCCACAAACTGCTGGGGATCAAAGGGACGGAAGTCCATCATACCTTCCCCAATCCCAATCCATTTCACGTCCAGCCCCAGTTCTTCCTTGATGGCGATAACCACGCCGCCTTTGGCCGTGCCGTCCAGTTTGGTCAGCACCACCCCGGTCACATGGGCCGTCTCCAGGAAAATCTTGGCCTGGGAAATGGCATTCTGCCCGGTGGTGGCATCCAGCACCAGCAGGGTTTCGTGGGGACCGTCCGGGACTTCCTTCCGGATTACCCGGTAAATCTTGTCCAGTTCCTTCATCAGGTTGGTCTTGTTGTGAAGCCGGCCAGCGGTATCCACAAACAGTACGTCGGCTTTCCGGGCAATGGCCGCCTGAAGGCCGTCGTACACCACCGCAGCCGGGTCCGCCCCGTCACCATGGGCGATTACATCCACCTGGGCCCGTTTGCCCCAGATTTGGAGCTGCTCGGTAGCCCCGGCCCGGAAAGTATCCGCTGCTGCCAGCATAACCTTATACCCCATAAGCCGGTAATAATTGCCCAGTTTGCCAATGGTGGTGGTCTTCCCCACCCCATTGACGCCAACTACCAGCACAATGGACGGATGGCCGGAAAAATGCATCCGGGGACCCGTGGTCTTTAGCATATTGGCAATATAGTTTTTCAAGAACGGCAGCGCTTCCGCCGGGGATTTGATTTCCCGGGTAGCCGCAGCCTTCCGCAAGGCAGCCATGATTTTTTCCGTAGTCTTGACCCCTACGTCCCCGGCCACCAGAATCATTTCCATTTCATCCATAAAATCGTCGTCCAGCTCCACGCTGACGCCGATTAGGTCTTCCATCCGATCCGTAAAATTCTTACGGGTCTTGCTCAAGCCATCTTTCAGTTGTTCTACAAAACTCATGCTTCCGCCACCTCCGACAACTTCACCGACAGGATCCGGGAAATACCGGACTGTTCCATGGTTACCCCATGGAGTACGTCCGCCGCCTCCATCGTCCCCTTCCGGTGGGTTATCACGATAAATTGGGTTTTCTCCCCGTACTCCCGCAGAAAACGGGCGAACCGGGAAATATTGGTTTCATCCAGGGGCGCATCAATTTCATCTAAGATGACAAAGGGCGCCGGCTGGTATTTTAACAGGGCAAACAAGAGGGCAATAACGGTCAGGGCCCGTTCCCCGCCGGAGAAAAGGGATAAGTTCCGCATTTTCTTTCCCGGGGGCTGCACCTCAATATCAATGCCTGATTCCAGTATATGATTTTCGTCCAAAATACGCAACCGGGCTTTTCCGCCCCCAAACAGCTGCTCATAGCATTCTGCAAAATAGCTGTTGATTTTGGCGAAGGCTTCCCTAAAACGCCGGGCCATATCGGAGTTGATGCTGGCAATAACGGTTTCCAGCTGCTCCTTGGCAGCGGTCATATCCTCGTACTGCCGGTTCAGGAAATCATACCGTTCCTTGGCCGTTTGGTACTCATCCTCCGCCGTCAGGTTCACCGCACCCATGGCCTCCAGGTCCCCGGACAGCTGGTTCTCCTGCCGGTGCAGGTCCCCGGTTTCCACGTCCTTGAGGCTCTTGTTCCGGGCCTCTTCCTCCGTCACCTGGTAGGTTTCCTGGAGCTGCTGAAGGCAATGACTCTGCTCCGTAGCCTTCCGGACCTGCTCCATTTCCACGCTGCGGATTTTCTGCCGGACGCCTTCTTCCTGGCCGGCCAGTTTGGCCAGCTTTTCCTCAGTACCGGTCTTTTCCTGGGCCAGGGCTTCCCGCTCCGTCAGGAACTGGGCCTTGGCGTCTTCGGTGCCCGTCAGCGTTGCCTTGAGAGCTTCTGCCTGGGCTGCCAGCTTCTGGCAGGCCGCTTCGCTGTCCTTCTGGCTCTGCACCTGTTTCGCCTGCTGGGCTTCGTTGTCCGACAGCTCCTGCTGGGTCTTTTCCTCGTAGCTGTCCATGGTCTGGATCCGCTGGTTCAGGGCTTCCAGCTGGGTCTTTAGGCCGCTGGCCTCCACCAGGGCATCCTGGTACCGGCCGCTGGCCTGCTCCAGGTCCTGCCGCTGCTTGCCCAGCTGGGCCTCCAGTTCCTGGGACTCACTCTTTTCACGGGCATCCGCCTGTTCCATAGCCGCTACCTGGGGCTCCAGCTGCTTGCGCTGCTCCACCAGCTTCAGAAACTCTGCCGTCTGGCTGCGTTTTTCTTCCCGCAGCAGTTCCAGAGCTTCCTGCTTTTCCTGCCGCTCCTTTTGCTTCTGCTCCGCCTGGGTTTCCAGGCCCGCCCGGCGCACCGCCAGTTTCTGGAGCTCCGCCAGGCAATCGTCTTGGGCTTGTCGCTGCTCCTTCCCCTTTTGGGTAATAGCGTCCAGTTCCTTTTCCTGCTGCTGCAGCAGCTTCTCCAGTCCCTGGACTTCTTCCGTCAGATGGACGATTTCCTGCCGTCTGGCCAAAAAGCTCTTTCCCTGCTGCTTCTGGCCGCCGCTCATGGACCCACCGGCGCTGATTACGTCCCCGTCCAGGGTCACAATCCGCACCCGCATATCTGCCTTCCGGGCAGCTGCCAATGCATCGTCCAGGTTTTCTGCCACCAGCACCGTTCCCAAAAGGAACTGCACCGCCGGCCGCAGCTTTTCGTCACAGGTTACCAGGTCCGCAGCGACCCCCACAATACCCTTGGCCTGCGCGGCTTCCTTTTCCTTCCCATAAAGGGACCGGGGCCGGATGGTGTCCAGCGGCAGGAACGTAGCCCGGCCGCCCTGCTGCCGTTTCAGGTAGCCAATGGCATCTCGGGCCGATTGGGCGTCCTGGGTAATGATATTCTGCAAAGCGCCTCCCAGGGCTGTTTCCAGCGCCGTTACGTACTGGTCTTCCACGTGGAACAGCTCCGCCGTTACCCCGTATACCTGGGCCCGCCAGGGAGCCTTGGCCCCCAGCACGGTCTTAACCCCTTTGCTGAACCCCTCGTGCTCCCGTTCCATATTGGACAGCACCTGAAGCCGGGCTTTTTTCTGGTTCAGGCTCCGGCGGTTGGCCTCCACCAGCTCGTGTTCCTTCCGGTAGTCCTCCGCCGCAGCCAGCAGTTCTTCTTCCAGGGTCTTTTTCTGCTTTTCCAGACTGGTGAGCCGGTCCGCCAGCCCCTGGAGTTCCTCCTGGGCTGCCTGGGCTGCCTGCTGGGCTTCGGCCACCTGGGCTTCCCCCGCCGCAAGCTTTTCCTTGCTTTGTTCCTGCTGCCGGTGGAGCCGGTCCTGCTCCTGGCAGATTCCCGTCAGCGTGTTCCGGGCCATCACCAGTTCCCGCATACTGTCAAACGCCTTGTCCTGGTACGTCTTGAGCTTATCCTGGGCGTCCTGGACCTCTTGGCTGAGCCGATTCTTTTCTTCCCCAGCAACAGCCAGCTTTTTCTGGGCCCGGGCCTCCGCCCCTTCCAGCCGGTCGTACTCCTCCGTTACCGTCAAAAGGTTCCGCTGGCTGATTTCCAGCTCGCCTTCCAGCCTGCTTTTGGCCTTGGCCAGCTGTTCCAGGCGGTTTTTCCCCTGTTCCAGCCGCTCCTGGTACACCGCCAGTTGACGGCCGTAGGAAGCAATTTCCCGCTCCTTGGCCAGGATTTCTTCCTGATACTGGGAATAGGCGTCTTCCTTTTCCTGGATCTTCTGGTTCAGTTCCTGGAGCTCCGTCTTCACCTGTTTCTGCTGGGCCTGGAGGGAGAGCAGTTCCTGCTCCCTGGCCGCACAAAGCTCCGTCAGCTGGGCCTTTTCCTGGTCAATTTTTTCCAGGGTCCGAAACAGCAAAGTCAGCCGCACCAGCTTTAACTGGGCGGCCTTTTCCTTATAGGCATGGGCCTTGGCTGCCGCCTCTCCTAACGGTTCCAGCTGTCCCTGGATCTCCGTCCGGATGTCCCGAATGCGCAGCAAATTGGCCCCGGTTTCTTCCAGCTTCCGCAGGGCCTCCTTCTTCCGCATCCGGTACTTGGCAATCCCGGCCGCTTCCTCAAATATGGAACGCCGGTCCTCAGGACGGCTGTTTAAGATTTCATCAATCTTGTTCTGGCCGATAATGGACATGGAACCCCGTCCCAGTCCCGTATCAGCCAAAAGGGCCAGCACGTCCTTCAGGCGGCAGTTCTTTTTGTTGATAAAATATTCACTTTCACCGCTGCGGTACACCCGGCGGCACAAGCTCACCTGGTCAAAGTCCAAAGGCAGCTCGTGGTCCGAATTGTCAAACAGCAGGGTGACTTCTGCCATGCCCATGGCCCGGCGAACCGAGCTGCCGGCAAAAATCACGTCCTCCATTTTGGTGCCCCGCAGGTACTTGATGCTCTGTTCCCCCATGACCCAGCGGATGGCATCGGAAATATTGCTCTTGCCGCTGCCGTTGGGCCCTACAATGGCGGTAATCCCCGGCTCAAAGTCCAGGCTCACCCGATCCGCAAAGGACTTGAACCCATGGGCCTCAAATGATTTTAAACGCACGGTACCGTTCCTTCTTACGCCTGAATATCGGACAGCGATACTTCATCTTCGCCGTCGATTTCTGCCAGGGTCACGTCCACCGTTTCGCTGGTGCTGGTAGGCACGTTCTTGCCTACGTAGTCCGCCCGGATGGGCAGCTCCCGATGACCCCGGTCCACCAAAACCGCCAGCTGAATGGCTTTGGGACGGCCCATATCAATCAGGGCGTCCAGGGCGCAGCGGATGGTACGGCCGGTAAACAGCACATCATCCACCAAAATCACCGTCTTGCCGTTGATGTCAAAGTCCAGTTCCGTTTCCTTTACAATGGGGTTATAGGCCAGGGTGGACAGGTCGTCCCGGTACAGGGTAATGTCCAGGGAACCCACAGGTACCTTTACGCCTTCAATTTCTGCCACCTGCTCCGCCAGGCGCTGGGCCAGGGGCACGCCCCGGGTCCGGATACCTACCAGGACCACATTTTCAACACCCTTGTTCTTTTCCACGATTTCGTGGGAAATCCGCACCAGGGAGCGGCGGATGGCATCTGCATCCAAAATGGTTTTTTTCTTGACGGAAGTACTCATGTTGTTCTCCTCCTTGTTAATGGAACTGCCCATTGCGCAAACGGGTCAGGATGGTTGCCATATCCTGGGGCACCGGGGCTTCAAACGTCATCCACTCCTGGGTCCGGGGATGCCGGAAAGTCAGGGTTTCCGAATGAAGCGCCTGCCCCTCAATGGAAAAACAGGTTTTCTGGGGACCATACTTGGGGTCCCCTACCAGCGGGTGGCCAATATACGTCATATGGACCCGGATCTGGTGGGTCCGCCCGGTCAGCAGCTTGCAGCGCACCACGGTAAATTTTCCGTAGCGCTCCAGCACCTGATAGTCCGTAGCCGCAAAACGGCCGCCCTGGGCCACCACCGCCATCTTTTTCCGGTCCTTGGGGTCCCGGTCCAGCTGGGTTTCAATATGCCCCTGGTCCTCCTTGATATTGCCCCGGACAATAGCCAGGTAGGTCCGCTTGGCCTCCTTGCTCTGAATCTGCTGGGACAGGGACAAATGGGCCAGGTCGTTCTTGGCCGCAATCATCACCCCAGAAGTATCCTTGTCCAGCCGGTGCACAATCCCCGGCCGCACCACCCCGTTGATGCCGGACAAATCATGGCAGTGGTACAAAAGAGCATTGACCAGCGTCCCGTCCGGATTGCCGGCTGCCGGATGCACCACCATGCCCCGGGGTTTGTTGATGACGATAACATCTTCATCTTCGTATAATATATCCAAAGGGATGTTTTGGGGTACCGCCTCCAGCGTTACCGCCGGGGGAATCAGCACCTGAAATACATCCCCTGTCTTTACTTTATAATTGGCTTTCACCGCTTTTCCCTGCCGGGTTACCCGGCCTTCCGCCAGGTCGTGCTGTACATTGGAACGGGTCAGGTCCAGCCGGGCTGCCAAAAACACATCTGCCCGCTGCCCCTTTTCTTCTTCCGTTACCGGGTCAGTGGTAATCAGTCGGTCTTGCCCGTTTTCCCCGAGTCCTTCTTCAGCGTACTCCATACAATCATTCCCACTCCTACACAGATAAAAATATCCGCCACGTTGAACACGGGCCAGATGAGAAAATCAAAAAAATCAATTACGTAACCGGTATGAATCCGGTCAATCATATTGCCCACAGCTCCGCCTAAAAAAAAGGCGGCACCCCAGCGGGTCAATCTTCCTTCCTGGCGGATATGGTCCCGCAGCAGAAAGGCAGCAATGGCTACCACTACAGTTATGCCGACAAAAAACAAACGCTGGTATTTTAACAAGCCAAAGGCAGCTCCAGGGTTCAGTACATACGTAAAGTGAAACACCCCGGGAATTACCGGAATGCTCATCCCTTCCGTCATGACGGACGCCGCCAGGAGCTTGGTCAGCCGATCCAGCACGGCCACCCCAAGAATGATTTCCAGCATGGATCTCGTTCTCTCCTTTACAGGCAAATTTTGATATAAAAAAAGAAAGAGCCCTACAATGCCGTACCAATTCCGAGTTTTGAACCTGCATGAGCAGGTGGGTGCCCTCCCTGCCACTTCTGATGTCCCCTCGAAAGGGCATATCATCAACGACCGGAGTACACGGGCTCCCTTATAGAGAGTGTTGGCTCAAAACATATGGAATTCGACTCGCACATCGGAGGGTTGCTCTTTTATTTGTATTATAACGCAAGGACAGCCAGTTGTCCAGTTTCTGAGAGAATTTCTTTACTCTGCCCGGAGCATCAGCCGAATCAGGGCCCGGATATGCAGGCGCATTACGTCCAAGGTTGGTACCGGGAGGGTCACCTGGTCAAACAGCAGGGGCAGTTCCGTACAGCCCAGCACCACCGCATCCAGTTTATGCTCCTCAATCATCCCTTCAGCCATTTCCGCCATAATCTTCCGGGTAGCCGGCACCACCCGGCCATACTCCAGTTCTGTCTTGATTTTATCGGCGATATACAGCTTTTCATTTTCACTGGGCGTAAAAATACCGATGCCCCGTTTGGCAAAGGCTCTCTGTACAAAATTTCCTTCCATGGTGGGCAGGGTGCCCAACAGCCCCACTTTTTTGTACCCGGATTCTTCTGCTTCCTCACAGGCCGTTTCCACCATGCTTACCAGAGGAATGGGAGACCGGGCCGCCAGGTCATCAAATACCACATGGGGCGTAATACCCGTTAACGCGCCGTAATCGGCCCCAGCCGCTGCCAAATGTTCAATCCCCTGCAGTAAGTATTGAATCAGGCCCTCATAATCCCGCTTGGCACAATAATCCAACACTTGAAATACGCTTAGGCTCTCAATGACCATGGGAGGAAACACCGGTTTATTCAGCTGTTCCTGAACGCCATAGACCAGTTCCCGATAATACATGATGGTGGATTCTGGGCCAATGCCGCCAATCAATCCTATTTTCTTCAATTCGCTGCCTCCTTAGTATCACCTGCCCGGCGCTGCCGGGCTCGCTGGTTTGGAGAATGGATAACCATACGAAAAAAGTGCAATTACCTTATCAGTATACCGCAAATATAAGAAATAGTAAATTTCATCTTTTCGTTTTTTCTTATAGACAGTTTTTCTTTGCCGCAAAACACCATTTTGTCCGCCTGCCGAGTACCTTATTCGGCTTTGAACGCACAAAAAAAGGATACACCGAAATGTACCCTTTCCTCTAGCTTATCTATAGACAAATTCTTATGCCAGGCAAAATTATTTATGCATGCTTTTTTTATTTAATGGGCAGATAAATTTCTCCCCTGCTGTACAGGGCGCCCTTCCCAGACAGCAGCACCCGGTCCTTTTTCAGGTGGCAGTACAGCACCCCGGTCCGCTGAGAGGCCTGGAAGGCCACCAGTTTCTTTCTGTCCAGCTTTTTCGCCCATAGGGGCACCACATGGCAATGGCCGGAACCACACACCGGATCCTCGATTACCTCCAGCTTGGGAGCGAAGCTCCGGGTCACACAGTCATACTTTTTCCCCGGTGCCGTCAAGTGGAGCAACAGCCCGTCCAGCTTCTTGACCTTTTCCGGGTCCGGCTGGGCTTTTTTCACCTGTTCCGCCGTTTCCAGTACGCACACCAGATCCCTGCCCATATAGGCTTCCTTGGGCTCCACCCCAATGGCTTCCGTCATAGCCTTGGTGACAGGCACGCTCTTCAGTTCATAGGCCGGCATATCCAAGGTAAACAGATCCCCGTCCCGGGTCACGGTCAACTTGCCGCTTTTGGTGACAAACACCAGCTCCGTGGCCTTCTTTTCCACAAAGTGGGACAGCACATAAGCCGTACCCAGGGTAGCATGACCACACAGGTCGATTTCCCCACCCGGGGTAAACCAGCGCAGGCCGTACTTCTTCCCCTGCTTTACCGTAAAAGCCGTTTCCGACAGCCGGTTTTCCTGGGCAATTTGCTGCATCACCTGGTCTTCCGGCCAGGCTTCCAGCACGCACACCGCCGCCGGATTCCCTTGGAATACCTGATCCGTAAAAGCATCCACTACATATTGCTTAAAAATTTTATGTTTCATTGGCTTTTCCTCCTTGAATCTCCACTTTCTCACTACATAGGCCCATTTCATTATATCCTGCCCACGGCTCTCTGTAAATGTTTCTAAAAGCTATAGATAAATGCGGATATATTAGTACATATTCAAAAAATCTTGTACGTTCTTGAACATTTTTCCTGTTTTTTTAGAGTAAAATCACTGCTTGTTCACAAATTCTTGACAACTTTATGAGATTTTTTTATATTGAAATTGTCAAAATCGGCAGTACCTGAATACGAAAGGATGTGGATGAAATGCAGTTCAAAAAGTTGGAAAAAATGCTGGCCGTTTCTGCCCTGTCTTTGGGCCTGTCCCTGGGCTTTATGGTGGATGCCCACGCCATGGTAGGCGGCAAGCCCGTCATCGGCATCTCCTGGAAGATCAATACCCAGGATTACGCAGCCTTTAAGCGCATTATTGAGCTGGCAGGGGGCGTACCCGTGGAATTGGGTCAGATTAAGAGCCAGTCCGTTGCCTACGACAAGGACGGCGCCGTAGCCCCCGCAGACCTGGAACCCTCCGGTATGCTCAAGCACAAATATGCTGTGAAAATCAAAGACAAGAACTTTGCCAAAACCAACGTGACGGAAGTCATGCAGGGCGTAGACGGCGTCTTTGGCACCGGTGGTGAAGACATCAGTCCCTCCCTGTATAAGGATGAAGAAAAAGAACTGAACCATAACGAAACCATCAATGCTGCCCGGGATATTTCTGACTACACCCTTCAGGCCTACTGCCTGGCCAAGGACATCCCCACCCTGGACGTCTGCCGCAGCGAGCAAATGCTGGGCGTAGTTTCCGGCGCCAAGATGATTCAGGATATGACCGACTACTATGCCGGCAAGGATAAGGTCTACGAAGGTACCTTCCACCGGATGCCCCCCGGCGTCCCCAACCGGACCTACGCCCGTCACGACGTGCATATTCTTCCGGTAAACTCCTACCTGCGGGCCATTGTAGGCAGCGATGAGCTGAAGAACGTTTCCAGCTGGCACCATCAGGCCATTGAAAGCATTGCGGGTACTGACCTGGTACAGACCGCAGAAACTACCTACAAAGGCGTTTCCATTATCGAAGGGGTGGAAAATCCTCACAAGACCTTTATGGTTGCGCTCCAGTTCCATCCAGAAAACGACCTGAAGCAGGTTCTCATCAACAAAAAAGACCCCAAGGACTTCTGCGACACCAAGATTTCCCTGGACTTCTTTAAAGCCCTGGTAAAAGCCGCCAAAGATAAAGCCCTGCAAGCAACCAAATAAAATTGTAAAAAAGACTGTGAAATAATAAAACTTCTATCGTCGTTCGTTCCTTATTACCTTCAACATTTTGGTGTGCTCCCCGTCAAGTAGACAGTTCCTAATAATATAAACCTCTACG
>NZ_QRMX01000043.1:0-9371 GCF_003472805.1 Acidaminococcus sp. AM05-11
GAAGGTGGTAAAAAAAGTCCGTGCAGACGGTAAACTTACACCGATTTATGCAGACCTTTGTTCCTACAACTACTGGCCTTCTTTTTACAATTCCATTATCTCTTTTTTCCCTTCCCAAAAATATGGACGCAATATGGATAAAATATGGAAGTTTTATGGACGCAAAAAAAAAGACCTTCTCTCGTCAAGAAGGTCTTAGGGAAATAAATTATTCCACAAATAATTCGGGGACATTGAATTGGATGTCTTGTGATTCGGTTTCAACGCCAATATTCCCACATTTCAATATGGCTTTTTTTATACGTACGTTATCTCCCTCTTTAAGAAGATATTTTTTTCTATTCGTTGACCGCTCTATGTATTCAGATGCTTCTCTAGAAAATCCATATTGCTGTAGGTATATGGTCAATGGATTGGTGGTTCCATACTCAACATACTCATACCAATCGTTCTCAAAGCTTTTAACATGATGAACCTCTTTATATTCCAGTGAAAATCTTCTAAAATAGTTGGCAATCCTGAAAAGAAGAATATCATCGATAACACTTAAGATTTCAGCGATAACATAATTTTTATGGGCTTTTGAATTTCTATCATAGTAACTATCGATTTTCTGACTTTCAATCCATACGCCCGTATAAGGATTTTTTTCCTTATAGCGTATTGCATTATAAATGATTTGACTCAGTCCTCTGCCTCTAATCCATTGCATTAGAATTACAGCATACCACTTGATTACAGAATCAGACTTACCAAGAGTCTTTCTTTCATAAGTTTTCCATTTAAAAACAACACTGAGCGTATTCAGGAACTTGACCAATTCATCAAAGTCAACATCATTATTTTCACCATGTAACTTGGGATAACTGGCGCCAGCTAAAATTAACTGATGCAAATTATCATACTGATCATAGGAAAGCGTAATATCGTCACTGGTTTTCTCCGCAGGAAAGTGTTCCCTTATCTGCTGAATAATCATTGGAGATAAATATGCTGAAAAAGCTCTTTTTACCGGTGAATCTTCATTATTTGCTATATCTCTTGTTAGGATCATGGAAAAATTTCTTAGAGCTTCATAATCTTTCTCTTTTGCGTCCTTTTGTATAGATTTCAATTCTGTATCGCCACAAGCCAAATCTTTAATTACATTTTGAAAATGTTTAGTATTTCTTTCATTGTCAATTGAAAGGATTTGTTCCGGCACCTCGTTTTTCAATAGATCAACATATCTCTTTTCTTTGTATTTATCATCCATCCGAATAAGGAATACATTGCCATACAGATTATATTTAATCCTCCCGACACGTCCTACAAGGTTTTTGAATTCAACTTCATTCATATTGGAATTACCTTTTTTATAGCTTGTAATAAAAAGATTATCAGCAGGAAGATTTACACCTTCAATCAAAGTATTTGTACAAAAAATTGTACGTAAATCGCCATTTTCAAAACTACGTTCAATTCTTAACCTAATATTAGCCGGAAGATAACCAACGTGGTAAGCAACACCCCGTTCAATTAAATCTGCAAGGTAGCAATCAGTATGGACTTCTTTTCTTACATTTTCTGCTAACTCAATAAGGTTAGCATTATCCAGTTTCTTGAGGCTAGATGCATATTTAACAGCAAAATCCATTACCTTAATTTTCGAGCTGCAATATATTACATTTTGTTTATCGGCTCCCACTAAAGTTACGATTTTAAGAAGATCGGTATTTGTAGATATCTGCCCCAGTTTTTGAAGTTTTTTCTTATATGCATTATATACATCAATTTTGCCTTTACAGATATCCAAATAATATCGAAATTGACACACGGGGGTATATTTTGATGCCAATTTATGAATTTTTTTCGCACTAAAGCCAGGAATTAATTTGAAATAAATCTCTGGGTTTGGAATGTTTGGTGATGCAAAAATTATTGTCGATTTTTGACTGGACTTTTCAATTTGGTAAATAACTTTATAGTAATAGGTACTGCGCCGTCCACGTTCTGAAATTTTGTGTGCTTCGTCAATGAATAGAAAATCAATTTTTATATGTGGCATTCCGACTAACATATATAACAAGCGTTCTGGAGTCATAACAAACACAAAATGATGATCTTGAGTCAAAACCAAATCTCCAGATGCTGTTACAACTCGATAATTTTTTTCTTTTAATTTTTCCTGCAAACTACCAATGATATTGCTCCGTACTTCATTAATCAATGCTTTCGTGGGAACAACGATAGCATAATTTTTCTTCTCACCTCTTTCAATTTGTTCTTTTATAAAGGTTTGCACTACAAACGATTTTCCCATTGACGTAGGGCCAGAGTAGCTAAAGTACTGCTGTGAGAGGTTATCATAAATTTCTTTTTGGTCATGGAAAAAATAATCATTTTCCTTGCCTGGAATAGCTAACTGAGATTTATCGTAAGCAAAATAAAGATTATCCAGAATATCTGCACTTTGGAATTCTCCAACAGAAGATGATTTTAACCCGCGATAATTTCCGATATTGGATAAAATTGAACCTAAATAATATTTTACGATTCTATCCTCTGGATATAAAACACTTAAGAGAATCGCAATTTCCTGTCCTAACAATCTATGCTCATCACGTTTTTCGGGTAAAGGGGATTTCGATAAAATATCCGCAAAACGCAAAGCATCACCTACATTTACATCTTTCTTGAACTCAGTCATTTTAAACAATGTATAAGAATAGTTTAAAAGTAAACTGTCATAGATTTCATTCAAATATTCATTGTTATTTAAATTCCTATATAACACTTCTGCCAAAGTTTGATTTCGTGGTATTTGCATTTTGCTTATCTCCCTTGAATCATATCGTCAATGATTTTGGTTCGCTCTACATCAGCGTCATTGAAGGGAATTACATATACATAAAAGTTATAGCCTCCCAATTTTTCATCTCTTATTTTCTGTTTTATATATGCCTGCAGCTTTTGAATATCTTGTCTCATCTTTTCTTTTATGGCGGCTCGATAACTTGAATTATTATCTATGCCATCCGTATCAACTGAAATTGTATACCCTAAAAATATTCCAAAAGCCATCTCGGGAACAGGGAGTTTTGTCTTACTAGGAAGAAATAAATCAGCAATATAATGACTGGTATCTTTATCAAAGATATTACGGTATATAGTATTAGATACCATCTGCACTTCATTTGTATGATTTTTTTCGATATCTATAATTTTAGCAAAAGCATGATCAACGGCAGAATTCAAGTCGCCTATAATTGTCGATGCTCCAAATACAAGTTGCCGAAATGGTTCTCTAAGTCCATGTGTAACTAAGAGATGTACACCATCACTTTTACTTGCCTGTATACCATTTCCCAGTTCTATTTTGGTCATAATTTTAGGAGCGCCCAATTCCTGCTCCAAGAATACATATAGTAGTAACTCCGCTAATGTAGTGTTTGAAGACTGAGTATAAGCACTTATAAATTTAACTATTGCTCTCGACCCAATAGCTCCTATATTAGTTTGTTTCAAGCGATTTAAATCTTCACGTGACAAAACATAACCTGAAATATTATCAATCAGATAATTTTTTAATCGATCAAATCTTAATCTGAAATTCGTAATATCAGGCCCATAAATCTGGACCGTAGATGGATTTGATAGCTCATCTATTTTTTGTGAACAAATTTTCTCAAAAACATTTTTAAAACTTGTATCATTTAATGTACTTCTTAATGGAATACTTTTGTCAACCTCCTCTGATGAAAAATATATTTCTTCTGTTGAAGTTCTAAATCCATCAACAAAGTCTTTAGAAATCTCTTTTATTTCTTCTGCACATGATTTATTAGAAATCTGAACAATCGCATAATAAAATACAGAAGCTAATAAATCCCCAAAATTAAATGTAGTATTATTTAGGATATTTTCTTTTTCATATCCTTTTTCGTATCCAATAATTGAAGTATCTGCTATATTTTTGTCATTGCGCAAAACATCCTTAATGGCTAAAACAACAAGCTTTTGCTTATCTGCGTTTATAAGAGGTATTAGCTTTATTTTAATTTTATTAGCCGCAAATTCAGAAGATGTTATACGAGCAGATTCCATAATATCAGGAGGAACGTTTATTCTTCCACTTTTTAAGTGTCCTGGAACAGAGCCGTCATAATTTTGAACGTCTTTTAGGTAAGCAGAAAAAATGGCATTACACAATGAAGCATTCGTAACTTTGGGGTTACGAGCCTGATACAGGATATTCATCAAAGTACCGAAGCATAGTCTCTTCATTATGATACCTCACTTGAAAAATTTAATATGTCTCCGCATTGTTTTCTTGCATTAATTATACAATCTTTTGACTACTATTGCACAGACATACTATAAAACTTGACACCAATAAGTCGTCAATCAAATGAAAATAACTTGCAATTAAACCTTGAACGATTACCAAACTATAGAACGACACCCCTTTAACCTACCGTTCAAACGTTGTGCATTTTGAATTTCAGAAAATGGGTTCTCGAAAATTTGAAAATGATTTTCTCCGAAAAATAAAAAATGGACCCTCGAAGCAAGGTGCTTCAAAAGCCCACATATCAAGCGATTTCCAAGGTTTGGGGTGCGGAAAGTTCTTTTATCAATACGGGGATTTTCATTTCGTAGGCGCTGAAGCCCTTTTTGGCTTCCTGGCCCCAGGTCACAATGTGGGTCAGCAGCTGGGAAACCGATTGAGGGGTATAGAATTCTCCTGCCTTCTGGCCCATATCGGAGGCAAAGGTGCCGATCAGATATTCATAAGCATCCCCCAGCACATCCCCGCTGTGGCTGTCCAGGTTCAAGGGAGCCAGGGCCGTCATCACCTGAGCGATCATGTCGTTCCGCTTCTGGGGAGTGGACCCCAGCTTGGTGGAATACAGGTCCACATCGTCGAACAGATGGCCCAACAGGTCCGGATTGGACTGTTCAATGTCCCGGAAAGCCTGGTTCAGGTTTTCCAGCTGGAAGGTCTGCTTCCGGATGGCGTCCATCTGGGCGGCAAAGGTGAAATCCGGCTTGATTTCATAATCCATGTCCATGGAACTCAAGAGATCCTCATGGGCGTCTTCATCATCGTAATATTGCTTATAAACAGCCTGGCGCTGTTCTTCCGTGGCCACCTGTTCCGGGTCCACTTCACCGGCATCCACCAGCACATTCGCTGCTGCTTCCAGAGTCTTATCGGACAAATGTTTATAAAAAATAAGGCCCAGGGCATAGTTCATATAGGCTGCTGCCCCCATGGTCTGGCGCATCACGTTGGCAGAATCCCACAGAACCTGTTCCAGGCTTTTTTCGTCAGTGCTCATCGTTGTGAATCTCCTTTAGGATAATTTGGCGTGCTTGTTTGTGATATTTTTATTGTATCACAGAATCAGGGCCTCTTTTTCGTTAATTTTATTATACCCCACCCCCTGTCCAAAAAGGCGGACAAAAAAGACGTCAGACTGGCCCTTGGGGCCCCATCTGACGTCTTACAAGAGCCCTGCCGGGCGGCCAGGGACGGGCTCCCCTGCGGGCAGCCCCTACCACGTTGGGATCAGAGATGCAACAGAAAACCAGAGAAACGGGGTTGTCAAAAATCCGTTCCTGTGACCGTTGTATCCAACATCCGACCCCAAGGTTGTAGGGGCGCGCCGCAGGCACGCCCGTCCCGGCCTCAGGTTTTTATACGTTCCCAGGAATCCGCCCGGCGGGTTCCCTCCTTCCGCTAGAGACTAGTGACTGTCAGCTCATGACCATCTGCCCCCGGCAGATGGTTTCCATCGGCATGAGACGTAAGACGCCCGACGTGGGCCTGTCTTTTTCCCACGCCAAAATTCATTCCCTGCAGATTCTTGCCGTTAATACCCCGATTTTTCCACTCAGGAAGGAACTTTCTGTTGGATGTCGAAGGGGCTATACAGTGACCCTTACCAAATCCTACAGAAAGATGGTGATTCCATGAAAACCTCTACCACTGTTGCCCAGGATCTGGGCACGTGGCAGGAAGAACAGGCGCTGGATGCTGCCTGCTGCCGGCTTTTGGCCAACAAAGTCATCCTGGCCCATGTACTCCAGGGATGCGTCCCGGAATACAGCCGCTGTTCCATCCCGGAACTGCTTCCCTGTCTGGAAAGCACGCCGGAAATCTGCTCTGTCCCTGTGGATCAGGATGTCCTGGACCCGGGACGCATCCGCGGCGAAAACACGGCGGACAAAAGCATCACGGAAGGAAATGTGAATTTCGACATTCTCCTTTCGGCACGGACTCCCAACGGCAGAGAGTCCCGGCAGATTTTCATCAACGTGGAAAGTCAGAACGACTGGAACCCCGGCTATTCCCTGTTGAAGCGGGCCTTCTACTACTGTGGGCGGCTCCTTTCCCGGCAGAAAGGGATCGTCTTCCAGAATTCTGACTACCAGAAACTCCAAAAGGTCTATTCCCTCTGGATCTGTCTGGACCCTCCAAAGTCCAAACAGAACACCCTGACATCGTTCCACATGATGGAAGAAAATTTGGTGGGCAACGCCAAATATGATAAAATGAATTATGATATGGTGTCCATGATGATGATCTGCCTGGGACAGCCGGACAGCAGGCAGGAGGATATTATCCACCTGCTCAGCGTCCTTCTGTCCACAGAAATGGACCCGGATGTGAAGAAAGATATCCTGGAACGGGAATACAACATTCCCATGACCGTAGAAATGAAAAAGGAGGCGGAAACCATGTGCGGTATCGGACACGCCATCGCAAGAAAGAACCTGGAAAAGGGAATGGAACAAGGCCTGGTGAAAGGTCTTGAGAAAGGGCGCCTGGAAGGAAAACAGGAAGGCCGTTTGGAAGGCCGTTTGGAAGGCCGTCAAGAAGGCCGTCAGGAAGAAAAGGAATCCAATATTCTTGCCATGCTCAAGGAAAAAATCCCCATGGAGACCATTTCCCGGATCACCCACTACTCTCCGGACCAGATCCAGAAACTGGGAAAGTTGCATGGATTGCTGTAAAACAGGAAGGCCGCCGGAAAATCCGGCGGCCTTTTTCCATTAAAAGAAGTCAGACCGGCCCTTGCGGTCTTACCAGAAGTCAAACGTCAGCTTGACCGATAACAAGCAGATTGGCCGAACATCTGAATCGTGCAAAGCTGACGTCTCACATCTCAAGGCCCGGCAGGGACGTTTCTGACTTCTTGTCTTGTCCCCCTGAGAGGCCGGGACGGAGTCACCCCGGCAAGCCCCTGCAACTTTGGGCTTAAAGGGCCAACGAAAAATCAGAAAAACGGGATCGTCGTAGAATCCGCTTCTGGGGCCGTGTTATCCACTCTCCGACCCCAACGCTGTAGGGGCGGGCCGCAGGCCCGCCCGTCCGTGGCCTGGGAGGGTATTTCATTCAGAAACTTCTACCGCGGCAGATTCATCGGGAATTCGGGAACCCTTTGTTATAAGCCGTAATCTTAATGCAAAATGCCGCATCTGATACGGAAGATGGACCATGGTATACCACCAGATTCCGATTGGCCCATTCATTCCAGATTGCAGTGGTAAAAAGAATCCGGCAACCCAGAAGATTCTTCATAAACAGTTTGACTGTATGATCGGGGATTCCCAAAGCTCCCAGCAGAACATATTCTGACAAATAGGCAGCCTGTATCCCTTAGTTTAAGACCTTCTACGAATTTTCCTTATATAGATTTCCCCATTGCCTGGAGGTCTTTGGCTGCATTATAGATTTTCTCATCATCACTTTCCGGAATTGGATTTCTGGGCCGCCCATATCGTGTGGCAATCTGATTTTTGGAAAAACGGCAATAATAACGTCCCTTATAAGCATGTCCGTTCAGATACACTTTCTTAATCCATACTGCATACCAGTCTTTTTCAGGATAATATTTTCCACAGTCAGTTGCCAGATACAAGCTGTATGTATCCGTGGCACCAATCCATTTCCACCGGTTCTCTCCACCCGGGTACATAGGCTTCACGTTCAAGTAGTTGGCAATGCCATTGGCAAGTGCTTCATTGGGAGAATCCGGTGCTACCTGTTGGACATAGAGTTTTGTTACATTGTGAACGGAAGGGTATCCATTCCTGTAGTCTACATATTGGACATTGGCAACGTCTCCCTCTTCCAAAAATAAAAACTTGTGGACTTCCCTGATTTTTTCCCCATTCACATTCAAATTCTTGGTCCATACATCGGCAGCTCGTTTAGAAGCGTCATAGTGAAGAGTCTGGGTATCAAAGTACATGCCCACCCGTTCAGAAGAATAATACCATTTCCAGCGGGATTCCGGCTCAGCCTGCACCACTGTGCAACTCAGCAGTAATAACAGACAGAATGCAATAATCCTTTTTACCATTTTTCTTCCTCCCCATAAGTTTCCCCTGCTGTGTCCATGATTGCGTATCCCATATCAATCATGGATTTTCTCTTTATTCATCATACCAAAATTTATGGGTAAAATATAAGACTAATTGAGAGATTGGAGAATGGTTCATCATTAGTCGTTCATCATGAGTCGTTCTGGATACCAGATGCAGCCTATCTGCTTTTGAACGTAAGGCCCCTGGGCGGTCGGGACAGGCTCCCTTGAGGATAGCCCCTACCATATTGGAGTCAATTGGTCTAACGGAAAATCACAGAAATGAGGTTATCGAACATTCCGTTTCCGGGACCGTTGTATCCAATATCCGACCCCAAGGTTGTAGGGGCGAGCCAAAGGCCCGCCCTTCCCGGCCGCCGCTTTTCACCCTGCCGCCTCTTCAATCCGTTTCAGCATGGCTACAGCATTTTCTTCACTGGCTTCTGTAGGATACAGGGCACTTCGGCTCAAATCCCGTTTGTACTGGAGCAGAGCATCCAGGTTCAGATCAAAGGATGCATCTTCCGGGAAATCCGTATCCACAGCCATGGGGAGATAGACGGTCACCGCTTTTTTCTGTCCGATCCGGTAAGCCCGGTCCGTGGCCTGGTCTTCTTTGGCCGGGTTCCAGCAGCGGCTGAGATGGATCACATGATTGGCTCCGATGATGTTCAGCCCCACACCGGCAGCCTCCGGAGACAGCAGCAGCACCTGGAACCCTGGTGCCCGATTGAACTGATCCACCATTTTCTGCCGGGCCACAGCCTGTGTGGTCCCGTTAATGGGAGGCTGCATCTGGATTTTGTAGATTTGTTCCAGAAAAGTCCGGAGCAGCAGCTGAATTTTCCGGCTTTCCACAAAGATCAGGGCTTTTTCCCCTTTCTCTCTCACTTCATCCAGGATTTTTCTTGTCCGCATCAGTCTGGCAGAGGAGCCAAAGAAATGCTCCGGATCACCCAACGTATATTTCTTTACATTCCCGCCGGCTCCAAGACTGGGACAGAGAGAAATATC
>NZ_QRMX01000044.1:0-9182 GCF_003472805.1 Acidaminococcus sp. AM05-11
CGTAGAGGTTTATATTATTAGGAACTGTCTACTTGACGGGGAGCACACCAAAACGTGGAAGGTAATGGCTGACACCTACCAGCAACGCTTTGCGGTCGCATCCAAGAGTCTACAGTTTATCAAAAGACTCTTGGTTAATGCGAGCCATGTGATAGCAGCCCAAGAAGCAAGCCCAAACTGGGCGTAGCTGATTGGCTAGCTGCGAACCACTGTGGTAGGCGTCCAGGCCACCACTGGTCAAGTAAAATCCAAAATATAGTGCTGATAAGAAGATGACCATTAGTGGCCTAAGACCGGCCCCTTCAAGCGTGGAGGGGCTGTCAGCCCGTAGGGATGACTGAGGAAGTTTATCTAGCTTTTTTGCGGCCGCAGGCCGAATGCCTTCTCCACCCCACAGTAGTCCAAGGTGGGGAAGGTGCCTGACGCAGGAAGGCGGTTGGGGCCAGCAAGACCAAGGTTATTGCAAGCACCTATCGAGAGTAACGAATCAGAAACGTATAAGCTGTCTTCCTCGTTGCGGCATCGTTCAAGCTCCTTGAAAGATGTCCTGTGATGAGCATAGCGAATCACCAACGAGGAAGTCGCCACCGTGCTGTTGTTGCGGTCCGCGAACCTGAAGTGATGTGGTGCCGGGAATCCCCGGATATTTCGTCGTAATCCCTACGCCTCACTGATGCAATGTTTGTACAGTTCAATATTGGAATGGGCTTTTTCCCCATTGGCAAAGCAATCAATATCTTCAAAGCCAATGCGCCAGGCATAGCCCTTTTGCCGGGCATATTGGATGACTGCCCAGGTATGGATATCTTCCCCGTGCAGGAGATATTCCAGGTCCGGATACCGTTTCTGCAAAAACGTTAAAATAGCTGCAGCCTTTTCCACCGTGGCTTCATCGGTGGCTTCTCCGCTGACTTCAATCAGCACCCGAAAGGCAGATTGACTGTACTGCCGCGCCACAAATTCTTCAGCGTCTGCCAGGGTAAAGATGCCATATTCGATAGGCACCTGCAGCTGCTGCAGCGTTTTGCTTAAAGCGCAGCTCCCCTCTTCACACACATTGACGGAAATATAGTCCGGCCGCCAGGTCCAGGCAGCAATGGCCTTTTGCCGCTTTGCAGCAGTCATGCCATTTTGCAGCGGGGACCCGATACCAATCTGACAGTTGGGAAAACGTTTCTTGAGAGCCAGAAATTGCGGCAGGACCACCTCCTGCTCCAGAGATTCCTTACCCCCAGCGTCCCGAAAATGAATGTGGAAATGCTTGATGCCCAACTGCAAAAACTGCCCAATCTCCGCTGCATATTCCTCTACCGTAATAGGAACATACGGATTCTGGGCTTTGGAAACCCCGCCGTTCATAGAAATTTTTATCATTTGAATTTCACCTCGCTGAGAAAACTGAACAAGTATAAAACCTAAAAAGAGAAAAGCATAAGGGGGGGAGGATGTGGATTGTAGAGCAGCAAGCGCAAAAGAGTTGGGAAGGTAGGTTTTAAACCCCATCCTTGTTCCGCTTTAGCACTGGGGGCGGAACATTCCTTCCCCTTCTCCTGTTCGCATAGCGAACAGGTAAGCGGAAGGCAGTAGCGGCCGGAGGCCGCGAAAACCGCGATTAGTCAACAAAACATTACATTGCGTTCCTAAATTTAAGTTTTTATGAACACAATGTGGGTGTGGATAAGAAGTATAAAGTCTATTGTTATTGCGAATTTTGTAGAGAAGTTGACCTCGCGCGCATGCGGGCGCAGGTGGCGCCGGGAGGCGACGGAGAGTGCTCCGCTGCGGCCGAAGGACGCTAAATACTTGGTTAAACTTTCTTCGTCAGCCTAGCGGCTGACACCTACCACACGCTTGTGGTAGGCGTCCAGGCCACCACTTGTCAAGTAAAATCCAAAATATAGTGCTGATAAGAAGATGACCATTAGTGGCCTAAGACCGGCCCCTTCAAGCGTGGAGGGGCTGTCAGCCCGTAGGGATGACTGAGGAAGTTTATCCAGCTTTTTTGCGGCCGCAGGCCGCTTGCCTTCTCCACCCCACAGCAGTCCAAGGTGGGGAAGGTGCCGGCGTACTCGCCGGCGGATGGGGTCCTGCAGGACCTAATTATAAGTACTAGCCTATTGAGAGCAACGAAATTAGAGACGAATCAATTTGTCTTCCTCGTTGCGGCATCTTTCAAGCTCCTTGAAAGATGCCCTGTGATTGCGCAGCAAGCACCAACGAGGAAGTCGTCACCGTGCGTTCCTCGCAAGTGTGGTGGGTCGGCTGCGGTCCATTGGAACGCAGGGTGACGGAAGGTCCCCTCGTCCCAGCCGCCCCGGAGGGGTGCATACACACGTACCATTCTTGCGCAACGTAACTGTCACTCCGCAGTGTCCTGGAGTCTTCATCGTCGTCCTGATAGGCCCTTGCGGGTCCCGCTTCTGGTAAGGTGTCGGCACTTGGGAGGCCCATGCCCAAAGTAAGGACACGATAGAGTGGCAGCGCAACCGCACGATGGTAACTGCAACAGGCTTGACCCACGGGGCTGATTACGTCAGAATCGTACACCGTTCAAATGCGGTGGCCCAACCACAAAGCATTGCTCCCCAAGTTTCCAAAAGAGCACCAGCTTTGTGGTGGGCTACCGCAGGGGGACGGAAAGGCAAACATCGCAAACAAAAATCAAAGTTGCCCGGAGGGCCCGGTGTGCACTACACCCCGCAGTCCCCACAATAAAACAACCCCGGCTGTGCACGCTGCACAGCCGGGGTCATATCCCACATTCTTTCTTCTCCCTACGCTTTCGGCAAGAAGGTTTCGTTCCGTTCAAAAGGCGTGGTCATATCCATCTGCCCCAGTACTTCCACGGGCTCGCCGTTGACGGTGAAGGTGACTTTCTTGATGTCCGGGAACTCGGTGAGGGTGTTCACCAGTGCGTAGATCATCATGGTGGTGTCATATTCTCCGGCGCGGCGGGTGAGGAATTCTTTGCTCAGGTCCACAGTAGCCAGGCCGTCCTTCACGGTGAGTTTGTTGACTTTCAGGTTCTTGGGGAAGGTCTTATCCCCTTCGGGCTGTTTTTCTACCAGTTCCTTCAGGGTTTCCAGCTGCTGCTGGGCGGTATCCCCCTGAACCGTGGTTTTCACGGCCACCAGTTTCTGGCTGCCGTCCTTGGGTTTGCGGTACAGGGTCTTTTCCACTCCCTGGGGTTTGGTGGTCTGGGCCTGCTGGGTGGCCGGCGTGCCGGCACTGGTGGCGTTCTTGCTGCCGTCAGAGCAGCCTGCTGCCGCCATAAGGGTCAGTCCCAATACGCATATTACCCCAAACTTTTTCCATTCCATCATTACCATCAACCTCCCTGGTGCTGATTGTAGAAGTCCGTAATCCCATCGGCAATGGCTTCTGCTACCTTATCCTGGAAAGCCGGGGAAATCAGCAGCTGCTCTTCTTTCCGGTTGGTCAGGAACAGGCATTCCACCAGGGCACCGGGCATGGTGCTTCTCTTGTTCACATAGAAGTTGGCGAACCGTACGCCCAAATCGTCCACATCGGCGGTCTTCATCAGCTGGTCCTGGATGGCCTGGGCCACCTGGATATCGTACTTGGTCTTGGGGAAGTAGTAGGTGGAATAGCCGCCTACGCTGGTATTCTCACTGGCGTTGATATGGATGCTGATGAACATATCGGAGTGGCTGTTTTCGGCCACATCCACCCGGGCCTGGAGTTCCTGCCGGTCGGTGGCATCGGGTCCGTACACGTCCACGTCGGTGGTGCGGGTCATGTACACAATGGCGCCCCGCTGCTCCAGCAGTTCCTTCACCCGTTTGGTAATGGGCAGGGTCACGTCTTTTTCAAAGGTGCCGGTAATGAGCCCGTGGGTACCGGGGTCAGAACCGCCGTGGCCTGCGTCCAAAGTAATCCGTTTGCCCTTGATGCCCCCTACTACCGAGTAGGTGCTGCCAAAGTCCGTATCCGCCGCCACGCTGGGCCGAGTAGGCTGCCAGGGCGAGGTGATGGCCGTCTTGGGCACCTTGGGCTTGGGAATGAACTTCTTCTGGGGCGGGCCGGCAATCACGTCCACCACCACCCGGGTGGGCCGCTTGGCTACCCGGTCGGCCTTCAGGGGGAACACGTTCACCGCGTCCCGGGTCAGGCTCCGGTTCATGGCCACATGGACGATAGTCCGGTTGATTTTCCGTTCCAGGGTCACCCGCTTCACGTAGGGGGCCTTGGAGGAGGAATATACCTTGGGCACAGAGGAACTCAGGTTGCCGTACACCGTCACCTGGAGCTCGTTGCCCACAAATTCTGTTTTATACCGGGCGGCAGTATTGGTATCCAGCACAATCCGAAGCCGTCCGTCCGGGTTGACGCCGTACACCACGTTCTGGATGGTGGGTGCGGCCAGAGCCTGTCCCGTACCGCCCAGACCGAGAACGGCCAACAGGCATGCACAGAGTAAAAATAGCTTTTTGAACACAATCGTACCTCCTCTTATACCCGGTCATTTTATCACGTTTCGCCGGGTCCTGGCAAATCGGGGAAGTATTACACTTCCAAAATCTTTGCAATGGCCTGGGGCAGCTGCTCCAGCAGGTCCCCGGCCTTGAGGCCAATCTGGCCCCGTTCTTCGGCTGCCAGGTCGCCGGCCAGTCCATGGGCGTACACCGCGCAGCAGGCCGCTTTCTCCAGGTTCAGGCCCTGGCCCAGAAGGGCTGCCACGGTGCCCGTCAGCACGTCGCCGCAGCCGCCGGTAGCCATGCCGGCATTGCCGGTCGTATTAATATAAAGTTCTCCCGTGAGCAGGGCAATCACAGCGGGGGTGCATTTCAGCACCACCACCGCCTGCCACTTCTCCGCCCCTTCCCGGGCGCATTCCAGAGGGTGCTTCAGGATTTCCCCAATGGGCCGGCCCAACAGCCGGGCCATTTCTCCCGGGTGGGGAGTAAAGATTTTCCGCTTCAGGCTCCGGAGCAGGTCGTCCTGCCCGGCCAGTGCATTCAGCCCGTCCGCGTCCAGCACCAGGGGCTGGTCCAGCTGGGGCAGCAGTTCCCGCAGCAGCTGCTGAGTCCGGGGGTCCTTGCCCATGCCGGGGCCCGCCGCCACCACGTCTGCGTTTGCAAGCAAGGGCAGCAGGTCCTTGGGGTCAAAGCTGGGCTGGGGTCGGACCATCACTTCCGTATTTTTGATAATGAGGGGCTCCAACACTTCCTGCCGGGTGTAGAGGGTCACCAAACCCCCGCCGGCCCGGACCACCGCCTTGCTGCACAGCTCGGCCGCACCGGCGTAGCCCAGACTCCCGGCCAGCACCGCAATCCGGCCGTTGACGCCCTTGTGGGCATCTGCCCGGCGCCGGGGCAGCCAGTCCCGGACCATTTCCGGCTCCAAGAGGTACTCCGCCCCCGGGGCTTCTTCCACCAGGCAGGGAGGCACGTTCAGCCCGGCCAGGTAAATCTCCCCGGCATAGCGGGCGCCAGGATACAGGTACAGCCCGTGCTTGGGGGCAATCATGGTCACCGTCACGTCCGCCTGGAGGGCCAGCACGCTGGCACCGGTGTCCGCCTCCACCCCGCTGGGAATGTCAATGGCCAGAACGGTCTTATGGAGGTCGTTCACCGCTTCAATGAGAGATTTTAACGGTTCCCGGGGCACCCCGTGAAAACTGGTGCCCAAAAGCCCGTCCAGAATCAGGTCGCTTTCCCGGCACAGGCTGAGAGCCCGCTCCGGTTCTTCCGCCCATTCCACAAAGGTGCAGCCCGGCATATACTGGAGAATCCGCAGCTGGAGCGCCGCTCCCGGACCAAAGGCCGCCGGAGGCTCTGCCAGAATCACGCTGACCTGGGCCCCTTCTGCCGCCAGGTCCCGGGCAGCCGCCAGGCCGTCAGCCCCGTTGTTGCCCTTGCCGGAGAGCACGGTGATTTTCCGGTCCCGGGCGTCACCTTCCAGCAGCTCCAGCGCCCCTTCACACACGGCCCGGCCGGCATTTTCCACCAGCACTGCCTCGGCCATACCGATTTCGTTGATGGCCCGGGCGTCCACGCTTTTCATCACACTGCCTTTAATCAGTTTCATTGCGCCGCCTCCAAAATCACCTGGGCAATGGCGTTCCCCGCCGTATGGCTGAGAGACACAAAAGCCCTGCCCAGCTTTTTCTCCCCTGCCAGCCGGGCGATGTCCCCGGTAAAATGCAGAGAAGGCTGGCCGCTTGCGTCCGTAAGCACTTCAATCTCCAGCAGCTGGCTCCGGTGCACCCCGGTGCCCAGGGCCTTGCCCACCGCCTCCTTGGCCGCAAACCGGGCCGCATAGGATTCACTGCTGTGGGCGCCCTTGCGCTCGCAATAGGCAATCTCTCCCGGAGTGAACACCTGCTCCCGGAAATCCTTCTGTTTCAGGGCCCGTTCCATCCGGCCCACTTCCAATATATCTACACCAATGCCCAATATCATAATATTTTCTCCTTTAACCTCTCTATCATAGGGAAAAGTTCTTACGATTCTTTGTCAAAATTGCGTCCAATTTGTTAGCTTACTTCTCATGGGCCTTCTTCCAGTCCCGGATTTGCCGCAGCCGCTCCTTGTACCGGGCTTCCAGCCCCTGTTCCGTAGGATGGTAGTAGGTCTTGTCCTTCAGAGAATCCGGCAGGCACTGCATGGCCGCCACCTTCTCCTTGGTATCGTGGGCGTACTGGTAGCCCTCCCCGTAGTGCAGGTCCGCCATCAGCTTTGTTGGCGCATTCCGGATCACCAAAGGCACCGGTTCCGCCAGGGAATTCACCGCATCCGCCTTGGCTTCCATATAGGCCAGCTCCATGGCATTGGACTTGGGCGCCATGGACAGGTAGATCACCGCATGGGTCAGATTCACACTGCACTCCGGCATCCCGATAAAATGACAGGCCTGGTAGGCAGCCACCGCCACCTCCAGCCCCCGGGAATCCGCCAGCCCCACATCCTCGCTGGCAAACCGCACCACCCGCCGGGCAATGTAGAGCGGGTCCTCCCCCGCCTCCAGCATCCGGGCCAGCCAGTAGACCGCCGCGTCCGGGTCCGAATTGCGCATGGACTTGTGCAGGGCCGAAATCAGATTGTAGTGCTCCTCCCCGTGCTTGTCGTAGAGCAGGGACTTCTTGGACGTACATTGCTCAATGATGTCCCGGGTAATGTACAGCCCGTCCTCCCGCTTCTCCCCGTTAAGCGCCACCATTTCGAGAGTCGACAGCGCCGACCGGGCATCCCCGTTGCTAAAGCGGGCAATCAGCTCCAGGTCCTCAGGCGCAATGTGCACATGGTCATTTTTCAGCCCCCGAGGGTCCGTCAGCGCCCGGTTCAGCACCTGGAGAATCTCCTCCGTAGAGAGCGCCTTCAGCACAAACACCTTGCACCGGCTCAGCAGAGCCCCGTTCACCTCAAACGAAGGATTTTCCGTGGTGGCGCCGATAAGAATAATGGCCCCCTTCTCCACAAACGGCAGGAACGCATCCTGCTGCGCCCGGTTGAACCGGTGAATCTCGTCCACAAATACAATCGTCCGGCTCCCGTAGCGCCGATTATCGTCCGCCCGCTGCATCACCGTGCGGATCTCCTTGATCCCACTGGTCACCGCAGAAAAATTGATAAACGTAGAATGCGTGTGCTGCGCAATAATCTGGGCCAACGTGGTCTTACCGACCCCCGGCGGACCCCAAAAAATCATGGAGGTGATCCGGTCGGCCTCAATCAAATTCCGCAGCACCTTCCCCGGACCCAGGAGCTGCCGCTGCCCCGCAAACTCGTCTAAATTGCGCGGCCGCAGCCGAGCCGCCAACGGCTCCTCCACCGGCGCTTCGAATAAACTACTTTCGTCCATAGGCCCCCTCCTGACAGTAAAATATCGATACATTCTATTATACCATATTGAGCAGGGGCTAGTGCGGTCCGCGAACCTGAAGTGTGCTGGTTCGGGGTATCCACTCTCTGTCACCTTCGGTGACATCTCTCCCCTACAGGCGAGAGATTTGGGCTGGTTAGTGCGGTCTGCGGAAATGGGAGGTGACCGGGCCCGCAAAGCGGGCTTGGAAGACCCCTATCGGCACCAGCGGTGCCGCTTCCCCCAAGTGGGGAAAGGTCTGTCCCCTTTTAGGGCTAGTGCGAACCGTTAGGTAGTCCAACTACAGAAAAATTGCCTACGGCAATTTTTTGCTGTAGAAAACTCTGTGCCGGATTTTTGGTCGACGTTCTCAACGGGTATAGTGCTGGCCTAGGCAACCTGATTTTGAACCCCATCCGCCGGTGATTCCACCGCCACCTTCCCCTTTTCCAGTGCACGCCAAGCAGTGCACTGGTAAGTGGAAGGCATGCGGCCGAAGGCCGCATATACTTGGTTAAACTTCCTCCGTCAGCCTTTGGCTGACACCTACCACAACGCTTTGCGCTCGCATCCAAGAGTCTACAGTTTATAAAAAGACTCTTGGTTCATGCGAGCCATGTGATAGCAGCCCAAGAAGCAAGCCCAAAATGGGCGTAGCTGATTGGCTAGCTGCGAACCACTGTGGTAGGCTTCCAAACCACTACTGGTCATGTAGAATCTAAAATATAGTGCTGATATGAAGTTGACCAGTGATGATTACGAACGTCTCCTTCAAGCGTGAAGGAGATACCGACGTAGTCGGCAGAGGAAGTTTATCCAGCTTTTCTGCGGCCGCCGGCCGCTTGCCTTCTCCGCACAACAGCAGTCCAAGCGGGGAAGGTGGGGCGCGGAGCGCCTCGGATGGGGCCTGCACTACCATTCTTCTAGAACTAGCCTTTTGCAAGCAACGAAAGCATTCCTGTATTCAGCTTTCTGCCTCATTACCGACTGAAATCAATTAGCAAAAATTGATTTCGGTCCTGTGATTGCGAAGCAATCACAAATGAGGAAGTCGCCACGCCGCGTTCCTCGCAAGTCTGGTGGGTCGTCTACAGTTCCTTGGAACGCGGGGTGGCGAAAGGTGCTCTACGCCCCACCGCCCCGGAGGGGTGCATACACACGTACCATTCTTGCGCAACGTGACTGCCTCTCCGTAGTGTCCGAGCGACAAGATGCCCCGCCAACCAAGATTCCAAGAGACGGGGTTCTGTGGCGCGAGGATACGACAGGAGAGCAGCGCAAACGCACTATGGTGACTGCAACAACTTTGCCAGTACTAGCATTTAACCTCTCGCCTTTAGCATTCTGGTAATATGTCA
>NZ_QRMX01000045.1:0-9159 GCF_003472805.1 Acidaminococcus sp. AM05-11
GCCCTCCGGGGAGTCGTATCCATGCAGTAGGGTGTGGAGCATGGGGTTTACCTCCTGAAGATAGATTTTATAGGGTTATTACAGACGTGACTTGAGGTAGGTAACGTCCTATACTTTTCTGCGAAAAGTATAGAGGTGTTTTTGGGAATGAGTGGCCCATCCGAGGCGCTGCGCGCCCCACCTTCCCACATTGGACTGCTGTTGTTGTGGGAAGGCAGCGGCCTGCGGCCGCAAATACTTGGATAAACTTCCTTCGTCGCCTTGCGGCGACACTTCCTACACTCTTGCAGGAAGCGTTCTAGGAATGTACTGGTCAATTGGTAATCGTTAGTATAGTGTCACCACTACATTAACTATCAAACCACCTGCTGCACAGACCAGCACCGTCCCCCATCCAGGTTTTAGCGGCCTACGGCCGCTTGCCTTCCACTTACCTGTTCGTCACTTGGTACGAACAGGAAAAGGGGAAGGTCGGTCCTGCCCTAATTCTAAAGCAGGACCGGGATGGGGTTCTCCCCTTCTCTTTTTGGTTTTCTTTAGGATACGGCAGAATTCTAACCAACTTCTAAACAGATTGACAACATCCTGTGAAATTTTGTCCTCTTTATGTAAATAGGGAAAGGCCCTCCTGGGTGGTGTTGGCCCGGGAGGGTCTTTTTCAGCTGCAGCAAGGGATTTCTGCAGCTGCGTTCTAACGGGCTGCCCAGCTGGGAGGTTTCTTTCAGCTTGGCAGCGGGAAATTACTTGGTAGGTATTCTCCCCCATCATTGTGCAAACTGGGAGTTATACAGTTGTGTATAGAAGCCGTTTTGGGCCATGAGGGTGTCGTGGGTGCCTTGTTCGATGATTTTGCCGTCCCGCATCACAAGAATCTGGTCGGCGCTGCGGATGGTGGAGAGTCTATGGGCTACGATGAAGCTGGTGCGGCCTTTCATGAGTTTGGCGAAGGCGGCCTGGATTCTCAGTTCGGTGCGGGTATCGATGGAGCTGGTGGCTTCGTCCAAGATGAGCATGGGCGGCAGGGCCAGCATGACTCTGGTGATGCACAGGAGTTGTTTCTGGCCTTGGCTCAGGCTGTCATCGTCCACTACGGTATCCAGGCCCTGGGGCAGCCGGCGGATAAATTCCCAGCTGTGGGCTTCTTTGGCGGCATGGATGATTTCTTCTTCGGTGGCGCCGGGTTTGCCAAAGGCGATGTTCTCCCGGATGGTGCCCTGTTTCAGCCAGGTTTCCTGGAGGACCATGCCGTAGGTTTTCCGCAGGGAATGGCGGTCCACGGTCTGGGTATCCTGGCCGTCGATGGAGATGGTGCCCTGGTCCACGTCGTAGAAGCGCATCAGCAGGTTGATGAAGGTGCTCTTGCCGCAGCCGGTGGGTCCTACGATGGCGGTGGTTTGGCCGGGTTCTACGTGGAAGTTGAAGTCTTCGATGAGTTTCTTGTCTTTTACGTAGGAGAAGTACACGTGCTGGATATCCATTTTGCCGTCTTTAAAGGCCAGCTGCGCCTGGGGATCCGGGCTCTGGGGCTGGGCGTCGATGAGGGTAAATACCCGGGCGGCGCAGGCCATGGCGTTTTGGAGCTCGGTGACTACGGAGCTGATGTCGGTAAAGGGTTTCATATACTGGTTGGCGTAGTACAGCAGTACGGTCAGGTCGCCTACGGTAATGGTGCCGCTGAGGATCCGGAAGGCGCCCAAAAGGGCCACCAGGGCGTAGATGACGTTATTGACGGCACGGGTGGAGGGGTTGGTCAAGGAGCTGTAGAACAGGGCGTGCTGGGTATAATGCTGCAGGTCTTTGTTCAGGACGTCAAATTGTTCCGAGGCTTTGGCTTCGTGCCGAAAGGCCTTCACCACTTTTTCGCTGCCCACCATTTCGTTGATCAGGGCGGTCTGGCGGCCCCGAACGGCGGTCTGCTGGCGGAACATATGGTAGGAATGGGTGGCGATAAACTTGGCGGCGAAGAAACTGACGGGGGTCAGCACCACGATCATCAGGGAGATTTCCACGTTCTTGGTGAACATGATGTACAGAGTCACCAGGATGGTGATGATGCCGGTAAACAATTGGGTAAAGCCCAGCAGCAGGCCGTCAGAGACCTGGTCCACATCGGCAATGACCCGCTGCACCAGGTCGCCGATGCTCTGGCCGTCCAAATAGGACAGGGGGAGCACCTGGATTTGGCGGATGGCCTTGGCCCGGATATCCCGGACGGTGCGGTAGGTCAGCCGGTTGTTGATGAGGTTCATAATCAGGGTGGCCAGGCTGGACAGGGCCACCAGGGCGATAATCCGGGTAAGATACCGGCCTACCAGGGCGAAGTCCACCCGGCCGGCACCTACGATGCCGTCGATGGCCCGGCCAAAGAGCACGGGTACGTACAGCTGCAGCACCACGCTGACGCCGGCCAGCACGATGCTAAGGACCAGAAGAATCCGGTAGGCGTCAATGACGTTCAGGACTTTTTTCAGGGTGGTCAGGCTGGTGACGTTTTCGTCCTGGGGCAATTCTTCCAAGAGCTTTTCGTCTTCTTGGTTCAGGTTCTTTTTGTCCGTCATAATGCTGCCTCCTCGTCATCCAGTACCAAAGGCCGGTCTTTAGGCCGTTCTTCCGGGTACTGGGAATAATAGATTTCCTGATATACTTCACAGTTCTGCATAAGCTGGTCGTGGGTCCCCTTGCCCACCAGTTTGCCGTCGCTGAGCACCAGAATCTGGTCGGCGTAGCGGACGCTGCTGGTGCGCTGGGACACGATGAATACGGTCATATTGCCTTCCAGCTTTTTGATGGCCTGCCGCAGTTTCAGGTCGGTGACAAAGTCCAGGGCGCTGGCGGAGTCATCCAGAATCAGGATATCCGGCTTCCGCACCAGGGCCCGGGCAATGGTCAGCCGCTGTTTCTGGCCGCCGGACAGGTTCCGGCCGTTCTGCTCCAGCTGGTAGTCCAACTGGCCGGGCTTACCCTCCACTACCTCATGGGCCTGGGCAGTATCTATGGCCTGCCACAGTTCCTCGTCGGTGGCGTCTTCCTTGCCCCATTTCAGGTTGTCCCGGATGCTGCCCTCAAACAGGGTAGCCCGCTGGGGCACCACGCCGATGCGTTCATGCAAGGCGCCTTCTGCGTAATCTTTGACGTTCTTGCCGGCGATTTCCACAATACCGGAGGTGGCGTCGTAGAACCGGGGAATCAGGTTCACCACGGTGGATTTGCCGCTGCCAGTACCGCCGATGATGCCGATGGTCTCACCGGGCTGGGCGGCAAAGTCTATATTGGTAACGGCTTCGGCGCCGGAGCCTGCATAGGCAAAGGACACGTGCCGGAAGGCTACTTCGGGTACTCCTGCCTGGGGCTTGGTCAGCTGCACACCCGCTTTGGGGAAGTCCATGCCGGGCTTTACCTGCATGACGGATTCCAGCCGCTCAGCGCAGGCAATGGATTTATTGATGGTAATGATCAGGGCTGCCAGTTTTACCAGCTCGATGATCATCTGGGCCATGTAGTTGTAAAGGGCTACTACATCGCCCTGGGCCAGGCCGCCCAGGTTCACCCGCAGGGCGCCTTCCCGAATCAGGACCACGGTAGCCAGGTTCACCAGCAGGTAGGTGGCCGGGTTCATCAGGGCGGAAAGTTTCCCTACGGTTTCGTTCATATGGGTCAGAAATTCGTTTTTTTCATCAAATTCCTTGACTTCGTCCTTTTCCTTACAGAAGGCCCGGATTACCCGGACGCCGGTGAGGTTTTCCCGGGTGGTCCCCAGGAGCCGGTCCAGGGCCTGCTGGGCTTTGGTGAAAAGCGGAATGCTCTTGATCATAATGCCCAGCACCACAGCGCTAAGGATGGGAATGGCCACCACGAAAATCAGGGCGCAGCGCACATCAATGGTGAAGGCCATGACCATGGAGCCAAACACCACGAAGGGGGACCGGAGCAGCAGGCGCAGGGCCAGGTTGAGACCGGTCTGGACCTGGTTCATGTCGCTGGTCATCCGGGTAATCAGGGTGTCCGTGCCCAGGGTGTCCAGCTCGGTATAGGACAGCGCCTGGATGTGGTCGAACAGGGCTTGGCGCAGGCTGGTGGTAAAGCCCACGGCACCTTTGGCAGCGTACCACTGGGCGGTAAAGGAGAAGCCCACTTCCAAAACGGCCAGTCCCAGCATCAGCCAGAAGCACAGCCAAATGTAGTGGGTATTGCCGCCCACAATGCCTTTGTCGATGATGTCCGCCACCACCAGCGGCACCAATAGGCTCATCAAGGCTTCCAATAATTTAAAGAGCGGTGCCAGCACGCACTCTTTTTCATACCCCTTAAAATAGGGCCATAAGGTTTTCAACATTTTCTTCACCCCTCATCAATTTCTGTACTTATCATAGCACGGGAGATGGTATATAATTTATATATCATCTGTGTATATCTATTTAATTTCTATATAGGAGGAAGCGCTATGAATTCAGAACAGCTGATTTGTTTTGCGGCGGTGGTCCAGGAAGGCACCATTTCCGGGGGTGCCCGGCGGCTGAACCTGTCCCAGCCTCCGGTGTCCCTGCAAATCAAGAATCTGGAGAAGGAATGCGGGGTAAAACTGCTGGAACGGGGAGCCCGGCAGATTCGGCTCACCGAAGCCGGAAAGGTGCTGTACGACTACGCCCAAAAGATACTGGAGCTGCAGCAGGCAGCCCAAAGCGATATGCGGAGTTTTCAGGCGGGAAACAAGGGTAGTCTGCGGCTGGGAATCATCTCCTCCGGGACTGGGGAAAAATTCCTCAAGGGTCTGACCCACTTTACCCTGGAGCACCCGGACGTGCCCTTCCAGGTGTATGAGGCCAATACGTATGGGCTCCTGGAGGCTCTGGATAAGGAAAAAATTGAGCTGGCCCTAATCCGCACCCCCTTCCCTGCTGCCGGATTGGAACGGACGGTACTGACCCAGGAAGCCTTTGCGGCGGCGGGGTCAGCCACCATGCTCTACGGCCTGCCTGACACCCTGACCCTGAAGGAGCTGGCGGGGCGGCCGCTATTGGTGTACCGGCGGTGGGAAGCCATTCTCCGGGACCTGGGGGACCGCTGGGGGGCGTCCCTCTCCTTCCGGTGCCTCTGCGACGACGCCCGGACCTGCCTCCAGTGGGCGGCCTCCGGGCTGGGCATTGCCCTGGTCCCCGAGTCGTTGCTGGACCTGGCACCGGAGCTGCCCCGGCGGACCGTGAACGAGCCCCAGCTGGTAAGCCAGGTGTGCCTGGTGCGGAAAAAAGGACGGAAGCTGGGGGAAGCGGAAAAGGCGTTTTGGGGAGAGTTTAAAGGGAAAAGCGGGGAATGAAAAGGCGTTCCCGCATAGGAAGAAAAGCCTATACGGGAACGCTGGTTGTGCTTATTTAGGTTTCTTGCATCACCTGCTTGTTTTCTACATCATTTATTGTTAAAATGATGTAGAAAAATTTCCAGGGAGGTGTTGGAATGCGGGATTTTGCCTACGAGGCGATGGTGCAAAAGCTATTGTCGCTGGAACTGCTGCAGCAGCTGACGGCCATTCACGAGTGCAAAGGGCGGCAGGATTTATTTCTTGAAGCAAACAGAGATGAACTGCAACCTCTGGCTGAAGTGGCCCTAATCCAAAGCACCGGAGCTTCCAACCGGATTGAGGGTATTTTCACCAGTGACCAGCGGCTGAAGGAGCTGGTGAGCCACAAGGCGGAGCCCCACAATCGTTCGGAGCAGGAGATTGCTGGCTACCGGGAAGTGCTTGCCACCATCCACGAGAGTTACCCCTACATTTCTCTGTCTCCACGGGTCATCTTGCAGCTGCACCGGGATTTATATTCTTTTTCAGGAAGCAGTCAAGGGGGCAGTTATAAGGACGCGGACAATATGATTGCAGAAACGGATGCGGCAGGAAAGCAGCGTACGCGGTTTGTCCCGGTTCCTGCTTTTCAGACGGCAGAAGCCCTGGAAGCCTTGTGCGCCAGTTTCAACCAGGCCTGGCAGGAGGAAAAAATCGACCGGTTGCTGCTGATTCCCCTATTTGTGCTGGATTTTCTGTGCATTCACCCGTTTAATGATGGCAACGGTCGGATGAGCCGGCTGCTCACTACCCTGCTGCTGTACAAAGCGGGGTATATTGTGGGCAAGTATATCAGCCTGGAGATGATTATCGAAAATTCCAAGGAAACGTATTACGAAGCGCTCCAGGCCAGTTCCACGGGCTGGCACGACAACCAGAACACCTATGCACCGTTTTGCAGTTACTTGCTGGGAGCTATTCTCAAGGCGTACCGGGAGTTTGAGAGCCGGGTGGAGTATTTGGGAGCCAAAAAGCTGTCCAAGACGGAGCGCATCAAGGCGCTGCTGGACCAGACCGTGGGCATCATCACCAAGAAAGAGATTATGACCCGCTGTCCGGACATCAGCAAGATTACCGTGGAACGGACCCTGTCCCAGCTGCTGCAGTCGGGGTTGCTCATCAAGGTAGGCCAAGGGCGCAATACGGGGTATGTGCATAAAGGGTAGGGAAATTAAAAAATCGCCTTGCAAAACCAATTGATTTTGCAGGGCGATTTTTAGTTCTTAATACAGTTTCAACAGTTTTTCGAAGAATTCCACGCTGGGGCGCAGAGCGTCCATGGGGATTTTTTCGTTGACCTGATGGGCTTCGCCCCACCGGGCGTCTTTCTTGTGGGCGGAGAAGCGGAGCACGTCCTGGGATACGTTCCGGTAGTACCGGGTGTCGGTGGCACCCAGCATGAGAACGGGGATCATCAGGACTTTTTCTCCATACATTTCGTGGAGAATCTTCTCGGTAAGCCGGAAGGCGTGGCTGTCCGGGGTGGAGGTTGGCGTGGGGGTCAGGCCAGAAATGTGCTTAATCTTGACTCCTTCCGGCAGGAACTGGGTAAAGTATTTCTGGACGGATTCCACGATATCGCCCTGAAGCACCCGGACGCTGAAGCCGGCTGCAGCATGGGAGGGCAGCACGTTGGGCTGGGTGCTGGCAGAAGCCATGGTGAAGGCAATGGTGGTATGGAGCAAGGCGTCCAGGGCCGGATTCTGCTTGGCCAGGGCGCACAGGTCCTCCCAGCGTCCTTCAGGGTCGGCGTAGATTTCTTTGATGCCTTCGGGCTGCAGGGGTGCGCTGGCAATCAGCTGGTCCTTGGCCAGAGGGGTCAAGCGGTACGGGAAGGGATGGGTTTCGATGTTCACAATGGCTTTGGCCACTGCGCCCAGGGCCGTTCCTGCACCGGGCTTGCTGGAGTGGCCGCCGGGGGAATCTTTGTAGATTTCGTAGTTCACGGCAGTTTTTTCGCCCAGGCCAATGCGGGCGGACAGCCAGCCATCTTTTTCCGGCTGGATAAAGCCGCCTTCATCAAAGATGGTGCCAATGCGGATGCCTTTTTTCTCCAGGTTTTCGGCCAGGCGCTGGGCAGCGTCGGTATCGTTTTCCAGATACACTTCTTCTGCGTAGCCCAGGCTCAGGTACAAGTCGTAATCCGGGCGCCAGCCTTGGGCCAGGAGGTTTTCCACGGCTTCCAGCTCGGACAGCAGCAGGTGCTTGCAGTCGGTGGTACCCCGGCCGCAGACGCAGCCGTCAATAATATCCCCGGAGAAGGGGTCAAATTTCCATTGGCTCCGGTCGCCGATTTCCACCACGTCCTGGTGGCTCATGAGCAGCAGGGGCTGCTTGCCGCTGCCGGTTCCTTTCAAATGGAATTGGAGACCGGCCTGCCCCACTTTGTCCAGTTCCATGAGCTGGTAAATATGGGGGTAAAACTTTTCAAACAAGGCATGGAGTTTTTCAAATTCCTGCCAATCCACCTTGTTCACGTCGGAGTTGGACACGGTGGCACAGCGAATCATGGCCTGCAAATGCGCAGCCAGTTTTTCATCTTCTTGGGTCAAACTCACTTTTCAGCACCTTCTCACCATGCAGGGATCAAGTTGCCCTTGCAGTTTTGTTCGATATATTCTTTGACAGCCGGGCTTTGGAAAATCTTCACGAATTTTTGGTAGGTGGGGTTATCCTTGTCTTCTGCCCGGGCGGCGATGATGTTCACATAGGGGCTGGTATTGTCTTCTTTGGCAATGGCCAGGTCCTGGGACAGGCCGGCGGAGTTGGCGTAACCGGCGTTGACCATGCTGGCTGCGGTATCATCCAGGGAACGGGGCAGCTGGGCTGCTTCCAGTTCGATGATTTGCAGGTGCTTGGGGTTGTCGGTAATGTCGTTGACGGTCAGGCTGGTAGCTGCTACGTTGGGGTTTACTTTGATCAGCCCCAGTTTGCTGAGCATCAGGATGGCACGGCCGCCGTTAGAGGGATCGTTGGGAATGCCAATTTTGTCCCCATCTTTCAGTTCGTTGATGTTCTTGATTTTGGTGGAGTACAGACGCAGGGGAGCCAGGTAGGTCTTGCCGATGCTCACCAGGTTGGTGCCGCTCTTTTTGTTGAAGGCCACCAGGAAGGGTTCATGCTGGTAGGAGTTCAGGTCCAGTTCTTTGCTGGCCAGTGCCTGGTCGGGGGTCACGAAGTCGGAGAAGACTTTGACTTCTACGTTCAGGCCCTGTTTGGCAGCTTCCTTCTTTACTACTTCCATGATTTGTTCGGAGTCGCCGGGGGTAATGCCCACGGTAATGGTCTTCTTTTCGGCTGGTGCCGCAGACTTGTCGGCGGTTTTGTCGTTGCCGCAGCCGGTGAGCAGGCTGGCTGCTGCCAGGACGGAAACCAGTCCCAGCAATACTTTTTTCAGTTTCATACACATCTCTTCCTTTCTTTTTTTGAATGACTTAACCAGAACAGTTTTTTCTAGCGTGAAGGTATGAAAAAAACGTCATCTGAAAAGATGACGCTGCCTTTGTGCGGTTTCATCTTTCAGGTTGTTCCCGTTGGATTTGGCACCTTCCCTTCCGGGGGTTGCCGCAGCTTCATAGGGCCAATTCCCTCCGCTGCTCTGGATGAAGTATTCAGTTTATGAAGAAATCATACTATAAAGAGGGGATATTTGTCAACAGGGTTTTGGAGGGAGGGAAACACATCGGACCAGTTGGTGCGGCCAATGTACCTGAAGTGTGCTGGTGCCGGGAATCCCCCTATTGCCGGTTGCGGCATTTTCCCTGAAAAGGAAAATGGCTCATCACGGAAAATTGGGGGATACGAAATCTAAGACAGAATTTAAAAAC
>NZ_QRMX01000046.1:0-8871 GCF_003472805.1 Acidaminococcus sp. AM05-11
TCCACACCCTACTGCATGGATACGACTCCCCGGAGGGCAAAATATTCCCAAAAACACCTCTATACTTTTCGCAGAAAAGTATAGGACGTTACCTTACTCAAGTCACTTCTGTAATAACCCTATAAAATCTATCTTCAGGAGGTAAACCCCATGCTCCACACCCTACTGCAATGTGACACGCAGCTTTTCATCTTCATCAACTCCCTGGCCGGCCACTCCGCCGTCCTGGACCACTTTATGAAACTGGTGAGCCAGTACGGCCCCTTGGCCTTCCTGCTGGTGTTTGCCGCCCTGTGGTTCAAAGGCAGCAGCCCCCAGAAACAGTTCGAAAACCGAATTTTCGTCATGCTGGCCGTCCTGGGCACCGCCCTGGCCCTGGCCATCGGTACCGGCCTTGGCACCCTCTGGTTTAGACCCAGACCCTTTACCGTTCTGGCCGTCACCCAACTGCTGCCCCACGCTGCCAATGCCTCGTTTCCCTCCAACCACGCCGTTGGCTGCTTTGCCCTGGCCGCCGCAGGCCTGAAGTATAGCCGGAAATTGGGCACCCCTCTGCTGGTACTAGCCGCCCTGGTGGCCATCTCCAGACCCTACGTGGGCGTCCATTACCCCTTGGACGTACTGGCCGGCGCCGCCCTTGGCTGGATTACCATGACCCAGGTCTATAAAGCCAGAGCCGCCTTGAGAAGAACCGCCACCCTGCTGGTCTATTGCTGCGAATGGCTTGGTGAACACTTCCCCGGTCTCAGAACCCTGCAAAAACGCTGAGAGAGCAGGGGAGCACAAGTGCTCTGGAAAATGGGAAGGCACCGCCGCAAGACAATGCACGAGCCAAAGCAAAAAACGACTCTGCAAAAGGGAAAACCAATTGCAGGCTCGTTTTTTACATTCTGTTTGGTTGTTAATTCTGAAGAAAGTAAAGAAATCTCTAGCTTCAATAACTGTCCTGCTTACTAAAGAAACTAAATAAGCAGGAAAGTCCAGCCAAGTTCCCCGGAATCCCCGCCATTTATATCTCAAATCCCCAACTTTTAGAATTTTTTGCCAAAACTGGTTATAAACGTGGTACAATTGTTACCAATAGCAATACCTGGCCGGAGGTTTCTCCCAGTCCGGGAAATACGCGGTGCTCAGCCGCAGTAACGAGGAGAAGACTAACATGAAACAATGTGACGCTAGAAACTTGTCCATGGTATTTGACCTGTACGAAATGACCATGGCCAACGGGTATTTTGAAGACAAGGAACGGGACCGGGACGACTACGTATCCTTTGATGTTTTTTATCGCAACAACCCTGACGATGGCGGCTTTGCCATCTTTGCCGGACTGGAACAGGTGCTGGACTACCTGGAAGACCTGCATTTCAGTGCCGAAGATATCGAATACCTCCGCAGCCTGCATACCTTCAGTGAGGATTTCCTGGAATGGCTGAAGGATTACCACTTCCGGGGAGACGTGTACGCCATGCCCGAGGGCACCATTGTGTACCCCAACGAACCCCTGCTGACCGTGTATGCACCCCTGATTGACGCCCAGCTGGTGGAAACCGCCATCTTGTGCCAGATCAACCACCAATCCCTGATTGCCACCAAGGCCCAGCGGATCGTAAAAGCCGCCGAAGGCCGTGCCGTCTCCGACTTTGGTGCCAGACGCGCCCACAACATGGACGCAGCCGTCTACGGCGCCCGGGCAGCCTACATTGGCGGTGCCGCCAGCACTGCAACCGTATTGGCTGGCCAAATGTTCGGCATCCCCGTCAGCGGCACCATGGCCCACAGCTGGGTCATGTACTATGACGACGAATATACCGCCTTCAAACGCTTCTCCGAAATCTATCCGGATAACGCCATCTTGCTGGTAGATACTTATGACGTACTGGATTCCGGCGTACCCAACGCCATCAAAGTGGCCCACGAAGTCCTGGAACCCATGGGCAAACGGCTGAAAGGCATCCGCATCGACTCTGGCGACCTGGCCTACCTGTCCAAGAGAGCCCGGAAAATGCTGGACGAAGCCGGCCTGCAGGACGCCATTATCGTCATCTCCAACAGCCTGGATGAATACACCATTGGCTCCATTTTGGACCAGGGCGGCTGCGTGGATTCCTTTGGCGTAGGCGAACGCCTGATTACCGCCAAAAGCGACCCCGTTTTCGGTGCCGTGTACAAACTGGTGGCCGTCCATAAGGACAAAGCCATTATCCCCAAAATCAAGGTTTCCGAAACCTTCGAAAAAATTACCAACCCCGGCCGCAAAGGCGTGTACCGGGTGTATGACCCCAATGGCCATGCCATTGCCGACCTGCTGACCATGGAAGACGAAAAGCCCGTGGATGGAGAAGAATTCCACTTTGTGGATACCCACCGTCCCTGGAAACGACTGTCCTTCACCGGCTGCAACTTCAAAGAACTCCAGGAACTGGTGCTGAAAAACGGCAAACGCACCAAACCCTCTCCCTCTTTGGAAAGCATCCGCAACTTCGTGAAAATCCAGCTGGTCAACGAAATCTGGCCCGAAGAACAGCGCTTCGCCAACCCCCATATCCACTACCTGGATATGAGCCCCACCTATTACAAAATGAAAATGACCCTGCTGGAAGACGCCAAACGGGTTAAATAACCTAGCAGTTACAACGCCAAGCAAAACGCCAAGCCCTTTTGCTTGGCGTTTTTCATGAGACAATGCGGGGGAGGAGGGGGCCCAGCGGGCCATCCCAGTTTTTCGCGGCCCCGGCCGCGATTTGCCTTCCACTTACCTGTTCGCTATGCGAACAGGAGAAGGGGAAGGGTGGCCGCAACCGAGAATAAAAAGCGGCCGGGATGGGGTTCAAAACCAAGTTTCCCAACGGGCACCGCCCGCACCCCACCAACCGTTGATTGACTTTTGTCTCCACACCCCATTTGCTGTATAATATACCTATCAACTCTATATATTTTGCGAGGCGACATCATGTCCAAATACCATCCCCATAACCTAACCCAGGCGGGACTTCTCATCGCCCTGGGCATTCTCATACCCTTTGTCACCGGTCACGCCTTCGGCGTCCAGGGAACGGTGCTGCTGCCCATGCACTTTACCGTGCTGCTGGCGGGCTTCCTTCTGGGCCCCTTCTGGGGTGCGGTCATCGGGGTGTTGACACCCCTGATTTCCAGCGTGCTTACCGGCATGCCCCCGGCCTTTCCCATGCTGCCCCTGATGATCGGCGAGCTGGGCACCTACGGCTGGGCCACCGGCCACTTCTGGAACCGGGGGTGGGGGCTGCTGCCGGCTCTCGTTGCCTCCATGGTGCTGGGCCGCCTGGTCCGGGTGCTTTTGGTGTCAGGGTTGTTCCTATTTAACGGCAAAGCCCTGGGCCTGCTGCTCTTTGTTTTTATCCTCCAAGGGCTGCCCGGCATTGTCCTCCAACTGCTGATCCTGCCCCGGGTACTCCGGGCCCTGGGCCTTGCCCAGGCAGGAAAAACCGCCCCTGCGGCGAATACAAATACCAACGTTCCCACCAAGGAACAGATAGGAGAGAATATAATGAAAGAAAACCATACCCAAAATCAGGCGCTGGAAGCCCTGATCCAAAGCGAAATGCATAAAATCGTCCACGAAGGCCAGTCCATTGCCATCCTTCAGGACGGCCAGGTGGTCTTCACGGATACCGCCAAAGGCGTGATGCCCCTTCTGAAAGTACTGCGGGCCCAGCCCGAACTGTTAAAGGGCGCCGTTGCCGTAGATAAGATTGTAGGCAAGGCCGCTGCCATGCTCTTTACCCTTGGCGGCGTCAAAGAAGTCCATACCTACATCATCAGCACCGCCGGCAAAGAATACCTGGAAAAACACCATATCCCCGTGTTCTTCCAAACGGAAATTGCCATGATTGAAAACCGGATGAAAACCGGCATCTGCCCCTTTGAAAAGTCCGTTATGGATACCGAAGACCCGGCCGAAGCCCAGCAGCTCCTGGCCGCCACCGCAGCCCGTCTCATGAGCGGCAAACGCCCCGCAGCACCCCAAGAACAAATTCAAGCAGAAGCGAAGTGATTTCATGCAAAAAGGTTGGAAACTCCTTTTTCAATCTGTAAGAGAATATCGGACCTCCATGCTCCTGACCCCTGTGCTGGTCCTGGGAGAAGTCTGCTTTGAAGCCCTGATTCCCTATGAAATTGCCCTGATGATCAACGAAATCAAGGCCGGCTGCGGCCCCGACCGCATTGGCCACTACGCCTGGATTCTCTGCGTCATGGCACTCTTAGGACTGCTCTGCGGCTACGCCGCCGGTATGACCTGCGCCAAAGCCTCCTGCGGCTTTGCCAAAAACCTCCGGCAGGACATGTTCTACCAGATTCAGGAATTTTCCTTCTCCAACATCGACCGGTTTTCCTCGGCCTCCCTGGTAACCCGGCTGACCACGGACATCCAGAACATCCAGATGGCCTTTATGATGCTGATCCGCACCGCCTTCCGGGCCCCCTTCAACCTGCTGTTTTCCTTCTTTATGGCCTACTACATGGGCGGGTTTATGGCCATGGGCTTTGTGGTGGTAATCCCCGTGCTGGGCTACGGCCTGTACGCCATCGCCAAAAAAGCCATGCCTATGCTGAAACGCGGCTTTCCCCAGTACGACGCCATGAACAGCAAAGTGGAGGAGAACATCAAAGGCATCCGGGTGGTGAAATCCTTCGTCCGCCAGGATACCGAAATCAGCAAATTCAACGTCACCGCCAGGGAAGTCCAGCGGCTCTTTACCAACGCCGAGCGCTATATCGCCCTGAACAACCCCCTGATGCAGATCTGCGTTTACGGCATCATGGTGTTCCTGCTCACGGTAGGCTCCAAACTGATCATTACCACCCAGGGCCAGGCCCTGGACATCGGCCAGTTTTCCACGCTGCTGACCTACAGCTTTCAAATTTTGGGCAGCCTGATGATGCTGTCCATGATTTTCGTGCTGCTGACCTTTACTGAAGAATCCGTCAAGCGGGTGGAGCAGGTCCTCCACGAACAGAGCGACCTGGTATCGCCCCCGGACCCCGAAACACAAGTCCGGGACGGCTCCATTGTCTTTGACCACGCCTATTTTCAGTACGACGCCCAAAACGGCGACCCGGTGCTGGAAGACATTAACCTGGATATCCATTCCGGAGAAGTCATCGGTATTGTAGGCGGTACCGGCTCCGGCAAATCCTCCCTGGTTCAGCTGATTCCCCGGCTCTACGACGTTACCGACGGCGCCGTAGCAGTAGGCGGCCTGGACGTACGCCGCTACGACCTGGAAACCCTGCGTTCCAGCGTGGCCATGGTCCTCCAGAAGAACCTGCTGTTTTCCGGCACCGTAGCGGACAACATCCGCTGGGGCAACGAAAACGCCACCGACGAAGAAGTGCGCCAGGTCTGTGAGTGGGCCTGCGCCGACGAATTCATCCAGCGCTTCCCCGACGGCTACAACACCTGGATTGAGCAGGGAGGCGCCAACGTCTCCGGGGGTCAGAAGCAGCGCATCTGCATTGCCCGGGCCCTGCTGAAGAAACCCAAGATTCTTATCCTGGACGACAGCACCTCCGCTGTGGATACCAAAACCGATGCCGCCATCCGGCAGGCCCTGCGGGACTTCCTGCCCGGCACCACCAAGCTGATTATTGCCCAGCGCCTGGCCTCCGTGGAAAACGCCGACCGGATTATCGTCATGGACAAAGGCAAAATCAACGCCGTAGGCACCAGCGAAGAACTGCTCCAGACCAATACCATCTACCAGGAAATGGCCCGGTCCCAGAACCTCCAAAAGACCGACGAAAAACTGGCCCAATCCGGGGCAGAGAAGGGAGGGCTGGCCTATGACCCAGCGTAAACCCCAGGTACACAAAATCCTCAGCTGGAGCCAGGCCAAACTGTTCATCCTGACCCTCCAGCGCTTCTACCCCCGGCTGTTTCCCACCATTGTGGGCCTGATTATCCTGAACTCGGTAATCCTGTCCATCCCCTCCATCTTTATGCAGAAGGTGGTGGCCACCCTGCAAACCGCCTGGGAACAGAACCTGACCTGGCCGGTGATCCAGCCCATCATTTACCACTATGTGAAAATCCTGGCCGTCCTGTACGTGATTTCCCTGCTGGCCAACATTACCTACAATCAGCTCCTGGCCGTCTTTACCCAAGGCTGCCTGTGCCAGATCCGGGAACGACTGTTCGCCCATATGGAAAGCCTGCCCATCCGGTACTTTGATACCCACAAACGCGGGGACGTGATGAGCTATTACACCAATGACGTAGAAGCCCTGCGCCAGGTGATCTCCCAGTCCTTTCCCCAGCTCCTGGTGTCCGCCGTTACCGTGGTGGCCCTGTTTGCCGTCATGGTGTACTACAGCGTGTGGATGAGCCTGGTGGTCGTAGGCGGCTCCCTGTGGTCCGTGGTGATTACCCGTAAAGTAGGGGGCAAGTCCGCCCAGTACTTCCTGGAACAGCAGCACGCCCTGGGCCGCTGCGAAGGCTTCATGGAAGAAATGATCAACGGCGGCAAAGTCATCAAAGTCTTCAGCCACGAAGAACTGTCCAAGGCAGACTTCAATAAAGAAAACGAAGAACTGTACCAGGCCTCCTTCCAGGCCAACAAATATTCCAACACCCTGATGCCCATTTTGAACAACGTCAGCTACCTGATCTATATTATCGTAGCCAGCTTTGGCGGCCTGTTCCTCAATTGGGACGTACCCAACCTGTCCATCTCCGGACTGCCCTTTACCCTGGCCGTGATTATCCCCTTCCTGGGCATGAGCCGGCAGTTTGCCGCCGCCATCCAGCAGATTTCACCCCAGATTAACGCCATCGTCCTGGCCATGGCCGGTGCAGAACGCATCTTTGGCCTCATGGCCGAAGACCCCGAGGAAGACCATGGCCACGTGACCCTGGTGCCCCCGGAAAAAGGCTGCAAAGCCAAAGCCCGGCACTGGTCCTGGCAGGTACCCCAGGAGAACGGCACGTACCAGTACGTACCCCTTACTGGCGAGGTCCATTTCCGGAACGTAGACTTTGCCTATGACCCCGCAAAGACCATCCTCCACGACATCAACATCACCGCCCTCCCCGGACAGAAAATTGCCCTGGTAGGCGCCACCGGAGCCGGCAAAACCACCATCACCAACCTGCTGAACCGTTTCTACGACATCACCAAAGGCACCATCACCTATGACGGCATCGACATCCACCAGATGAGCAAAGGCTCCCTGCGCAAATCCCTGGGCATCGTCCTCCAGGACACCGTCCTCTTTACCGGCACCGTGCTGGAGAATATCCGCTACGGCCGACTGGACGCCACCGACGAAGAATGCCGAGAAGCCGCAGAACTGGCCGGAGCCGATTCCTTCATCCGCCACCTGCCCCAGGGCTATAATACCCTGCTCAAAGGCGGCGGCGCCAGCCTCTCCCAGGGCCAGTGCCAGCTGCTGGCCATCGCCCGAGCCGCTGTAGCCGATCCCCCCGTCATGATCTTGGACGAAGCCACCAGCTCCATCGATACCCGTACCGAACAAATCGTCCAGCGGGGCATGGATGCCCTGATGGAAGGCCGCACCGTCTTCGTCATTGCCCATAGACTGTCCACCGTCAAAAACGCCGACCAGATACTGGTCCTGGACGGCGGCCGCATCATCGAACGCGGCAATCACGAAGAACTGCTGGAGAAACAAGGCGTGTACTACCAACTGTATACCGGCGCCTTTGAACTCAGCTGATACCCGCGCAGAACTTGAAAAGAACAATTTTGCATATACCCTAAGGAGATTCAACCCGTGCTTACCTTACACCAATCCTTTTTCTACTATCTGGGCTTTATCAATATCCTGACCTTCCTGATCTACGGCTACGACAAATTTCAGGCCAAACGCGGCGGCTGGAGAGTCTCCGAAAAAGTCCTTTTGGTCCTGGCCGCCGCCTGGGGATCCCTGGGCGCCCTCCTGGCCATGTACTTTTTCCGCCACAAAACCCAGCATAAAAAATTCATCTACGGCGTCCGCATCCTGATCATGCTCCAGGTCGCCGTCTACTGCCTGTTCTACCTCAAGTACTAACCCCGGCAGCAGTACCAAAACCCGTGAAGGGAAGTGAATACACATGAAATTCGGACTCAGAACCCCGTCCCTGACCCGTTCCCTGAAAGCCAGAACTACCGGCCGCCTCAAACGCCAGGTCAAACGCGCCCTTATTCCCGGCTACGGCCAAAAAGGCATGGGGTACATCAAAGACCCCGAACGCGCCATCAAAAACAAAATCTACCACAAGACCACCTTTTCCTTGTGGGACGTATTGAAGAAACTGTTTGGGTAGAAGAAAATATGAACAAACCAGCCTGTGAATAAGAACTCACAGGCTGGTTTGCTGTTTTTAGAAGGGTATTTGCGGCCTTTGGCCGCGGAGGGAACCTTCACAGCTAAATTGGTGGAATGAGAATATTTTTGTGTGAACTCGGGGGATGAGTGGGGGGCTGACAGGTAGAGTTGAAGAAAACGGAGAACGTGCTACGCTTTCTACGAAAGCGTAGAGGTGTTTTTGGGAATATATAAGCGGCGCCAGCGCCGCAGAAGGAGCACTCTCCGTCGCCTCGCGGCGCCACCTGCGCCCGCATGCGCGCGAGGTCAACTTCTATAGTAAATTCGCAATAACAATGTGTTTTATCCTGCTTAGTTACCCCCACATTGTGTTCAAAAATAAGTAATTTTAAAAACGTGGTGGTGCCTTATTGATTACCTCTACCAAGCATTGCGGCCGCATCCAAACAGCCAGACAAATATTGTATTTGGCTGTTTGGTGAATAAGGCCCATGTGATAGCTGCGGTTGGCATGCCTCCGTCAAGCTGGTATGCTATGAATAAAGTAGACTGGCATATAGTTAA
>NZ_QRMX01000047.1:0-8554 GCF_003472805.1 Acidaminococcus sp. AM05-11
AGAAGGTGGTAAAAAAAGTCCGTGCAGACGGTAAACTTACACCGATTTATGCATCGGGGTCACATGAACACTGTTATTATAGAATGTTCATATAACGGCTGTCAATGACCGTTTGTGAAAGAGGGTTCCACGGTCCCAGGAATTTCCCGGAGACCAGGTGGAACCCTCTCAATTTTTTGCTGCCCAGCAGGTCAGCCTACCACGTTAATGGGGCTGCCGGCCAGGAACTGGTGGATGTCCTGGGCTATGATGGAGACCAGGCGCTGGCGGGTTTCCAGCCCTTTCCAGCCCATATGGGGCGTAAGAATCACGTTGGGCAGGGTGTACAGGGGATTATTCTCTGCCGGCGGTTCCTGCTCCTGAACGTCTAGTCCGGCCCCGGCAATTTGGTGGTTTTCCAGGGCTTCAATCAGGGTGGGTTCGTCAATCAGGGCACCCCGGGAGGTATTGATCAGGAATGCACTGGGTTTCATCAGAGCCAGGGTTTCCCGGTTCAGCAAATGCCGGGTGGAAGGGGTCAGGGGGCAGTGCAGGGATACATAGTCGCTTTTTTGCAGCAGTTCCTTTAGCCCCACATACTGGATGCCGTCCCCGTCTTCCCGGGGCGTCCGGGTATGGACCAAGATGTGCATTTCCAGGGCCTGGGCGATTTTGATGACCTGTTTCCCAATATGGCCGGCGCCAATGATGCCCAGGGTTTTGCCGTTGACTTCCGTATGGGGCACCAACAGGTGCTGGGTGAAGTTCCGGTGATCTCCCTTGGCCAGCATGGCCAGCTGGACCTGCATGGTGGAAGCCAGGTTTAACAGCAGCATAATGGCCGTATGGGCCACCCGCTGGGAGCTGTAGGCGGGGATGTTGCACACCGTAATGCCCTGCTTTTTGGCGGCTGCCAGGTCAATATTGTTGTAGCCGGTGCCTGCTTCCACAAGCAGCTGCACGCTGCGTGGAAACTGCTCCAGCAGGGCTGCCGGCACGGGCAGTTCTTTGGTGACCACTACCTGGGCGCCCTGGATCCGCTGCAGCAGTTTTTCAGGGGTGCTGCTGGGATAGACAGCCACAGAATCCGACAACACCGAAAAATCCAGTTTTCCGTCAAAATTCATTTTTTCTGCGTTTACCACAACCACTTGAGGCATAGTATCACCACTTTCTTTTACTGTTACTTCCATTATAGCATGGAGCCGCAAGGCGGTCCGTCTCCCCTGGGCTTCGGGGCTGTTGGCCCCTGGCTGCACAAGTGCACAAAACCCCTGCCCGGCATGTTTTGCCTGACAGGGGTTTTGGCCGCTATAGACTAATCTTTTTGGGCAGCCACGTACTTTTGGGCCCAGACCCCAATGCTGTCCAGCACCGGCTGGAATTCCCGGCCAATGGGGGTCAGGGAGTATTCCACCTTGGGAGGAATTTGGGCGTATTCCTTGCGCACAATGAGCCCCTCCGTTTCCAACTGCTTTAGCTGGGTGGACAGGGTGGCGTGGTTGATTTTCTGGAGCTTCCGCTGAAGCTCGTTGAATCGCACCGGCCCGGTGCTTAGCAGGTACAGAATGGCAATGGCCCATTTCCCCTGGAGCAGCCGCTGGGCGACCATACAGGGGCAGGTGGCCTTTTCTTCCGGGGGCGTTTCCAGGCTTCTCTCCGGTTCAGACATGGTTTCCACTTCCTTTCCAGTATGTTTTGCCATACTGGGTATTTTTGAAAATCGTACTTGTACAGGCTTTTTACACGCTATAAAATAAACCTACGCTAAAAATTATCCTATGGTAATTTTCTAACTGAAGAATACCATAGGTCTGCCCGAATTGCAAGGCAGAACAAAAGGAGCGAGAAGAATGTCCCAGATTTTAATCTTAAACGGCGGGCCCCGGCAAAACGGCAATACCGCAGAACTGCTCCGGGCCTTTAGGGAAGGAGCCGAGAAAGAGGGGAACACCGTCCAGGAGTTTGACCTGCAAAGCCTTCCGCTGCACGGCTGCCTCAGCTGCGGACAGTGCGGGAAAAACGGCCGGCCCTGCATCCAACAGGACGCTATGGAGGAAATCTATCCGGCCTTCCAAAAGGCAGAGGTCATTGTCCTGGCCTCCCCGGTGTACTTTGCTTTTGTGACCGGCCCCCTTCTGACGGCTGTCAACCGGCTGTTTGCCCTGTGGCAGACCCTGCCGCCAGAACAGCTCCAAAGCAAACAGTCCGTGCTGCTGCTCACCGCCAATCAGCCTGGTTGGTGTCCGGACCCGGTGAACTGGTATCACCGGCTGTTTACCCAGGCTATGGGCTGGAAGGATTTGGGAGTGGTCTACGGTCACGGGAGCCTGTACGGCAAAGGCAAGGTGGAGGACCCGGAAAGCACTGCTGCCGCCCGGAAAATTGGAGAAGCCATTGGCTCAAGGTGTTAGGAGGAGAAAGCATGAAAAAAATTATTTTGCTGAACGCCAGTCCCAGAAAAAACGGCAATACGGCCCTGCTGCTGCAGGCTGCCCAACAAGGGGCCCAGGAGGCCGGCGCGGAAACGGAACTGATCAACCTGTTTGACCTGAAGTTTACCGGCTGCCGCAGCTGTCTGGCCTGCAAGCGGGTGGGAGCCCAGCGCTGCAAATGCTATTGGAAGGACGACCTGTCCCCGCTGCTGGACCGGATTTTCCAGGCAGACGGGCTGTTTATTGGTTCTCCGATTTATCTCAGCGAACCTACCGCCCAGTTCCGGGCCCTGTGGGAGCGGCTGATTTTCTGCTGTCTGTCCTACGACAAGCCTATGGAAAGCTACTTTACCGGGAAGCTGCCTTTGGGGCTCATCTACACCATGAATGCTCCGGAAGCCTATTACAACCAGCATTACCAAGCCCGCTTCCAGGAGCTGGCCGATATGCATACCCTGGTCCTCCATGGCGCCGTCACCACCCTGGCTTCCTGCGAAACCCTCCAGGTTCCTGAGTACAAGCGGTACAGCATGGGCGTCTTTGACGAGGCCCAGCGGAAGGAACGCCGGGAGACCGTATTCCCCAAGGAACTGGAAGCTGCCCGCCAGCTGGGCCGCCAAATGGTCCAGGAAAACCCCTGAGCCCTGCTGCCAAATGCTTTTCTCCCTAGCTGGGGGGAAGGGGAGCAGCCTCAATTTTTCCCTTTTTCTCAGGAATTGTTGACCTTTCCTGCTGCCTTTCTTGCCTAATCCCTTGTCCTGTACTATACTTTTAGGCAAGTGTGCCGCAGGCAGCGCTTTTGTCTGCGGCGGGAAAATGGGGGAATTGTACATATGGATTCAGTGAAAACATCAGTTACAGCAAACGCCCTGCTGTGGTTCGGGGCGGGGATTTCCATTGCCGAGATTCTGACGGGGATGCTGCTGGCACCCCTGGGCTTTGCCAAGGGGCTGCTGGCCATCCTGGTGGGCCACGTGATTGGCGGGCTTGTGATGTTTGGGGCCGGGCTCATCGGCGGCCGGACCGGGCGCAGTGCCATGGAAACGGTAGAAATTTCCTTTGGGCACCAGGGCGCCAAGCTGTTTGCCGGCCTGAACGTGATTCAGCTCATTGGCTGGACGGCCGTGATGATTGCCAGTGCGGCTGCTGCCGGCAATACCCTGGCGGGTCTGGGGCTCTCGGCCTGGAGCCTGATTATCGGTGCCTTCATCGCCCTGTGGATTATCCTGGGGCTGAAGACCCTGGGGAAGGTGAACGAGGTAGTCATTGCTGCCCTGTTCCTGCTGACCCTGGTGCTCAGCGGCGTCATCTTTATGGGCAGCGGGGTGCCCCAGGCTGCCGGGGAGCTGACCCTGGGCGCAGCCATTGAACTTACGGTGGCCATGCCCCTGTCCTGGCTGCCGGTCATCTCCGACTACACCCGGGATGCCGCAAAGCCCTTTAAGGCTACGGCGGCCAGCTGCCTGGCCTACTTTGCTGCCAGCACCTGGATGTTCATCATCGGTATGGGTGCCGCCCTGTACACCGGCCAGGATGACATTGCCAAAATCCTGCTCCAGGCCGGACTGGGCGTCGTGGGCATTCTGATTGTGCTGCTGTCCACGGTGACCACCACCTTCCTGGACGCCTTCTCCGCCGGGGTCAGCGGCAAGAGCCTGCTGCCCGGAATTTCGGAAAAGGTCCTGGCCCTGATTGCCTGCGCCGGGGGGATTGCCATTGCCATCGCCGTGGATGCCAGCAGCTTTGAAGATTTCCTGTACTTCATCGGCTCGGTGTTTGCGCCCATGACTGCTATCCTGCTGTCCGATTACTTTATCCTGAAGCAGGACCACAGCAGCCAAGCCGTCAACTGGCTGAACCTGGTGCTGTGGCTGGCCGGCTTCGCCTTGTACCGGGAGCTCTTGGACGTGCAGACTCCGGTGGGAATTACCTTCCCGGTGATTGTGCTGGTGATGCTGGCCAGTGCGGTGATTCACAAAGTTCTGCCCCACAAATAAAAAATGAGGACTTCCTGCTGCGGCGGGAAGTCCCTTTTTCTTTTCCTTGGGGGTTTTTCTGCCTTGGAGCCGTGGTACAATAGAAAAAACTGCGATTGGGAGGTACCCTATGGATAAAAAAGAAACCTTGGCCTACCTGACGGCCCAGGGGATTCCCTACGAACTCACGGAACACAAGGCCGTCTACAATATGGAAGAACTGGGGGACGTGGCGCTGCCCTACCCGGAATGGGACGCCAAGAACCTGTTTGTCCGGGACGATAAAAAACGGAATTATTACCTGCTTACCGTCCGGGGAAACAAGCGGGTGGACCTGAAGGCCTTTGGCCAGGCAAACGGCACCCGGCGGCTGTCCTTTGCCTCGCCGGAAGACCTGAAGACCTATTTGGAACTGGAACCTGGATCCGTAACGCCACTGGGGCTTTTAAACGACCGGGAGCACCGGGTGACTCTGTTTTTGGACGCAGAATTTCAGCATCAGAAAATCGGCGTGCACCCCAACGACAATACGGCCACTTTGTGGCTGGCGGCGGACGCTTTAATGGCGCTGCTGGAAAAATTGGGCAAGCAGGTGCACTGGGTAAAAATAGGAGAATAGGGGGAATCTGCAATGAAGCTGATTATGCTGGGCACGGGGAATGCCCTGGTGACGGAATGCTACAATACCTGTTTTCTGCTGGATGACGGGGGAAAACTGTTCCTGGTGGACGGCGGCGGGGGCAACACCATTTTGCACCAGCTGAAACATGCCGGGTACAACTGGCAGGACATCAAGGAAATTTTTGTGACCCATCAGCATGTGGACCATTTGCTGGGGGTGCTTTGGATGGTGCGGATGATCTGCCATTTTATGAACGACGGAAAGTACCAGGGGGAGGTGAACGTCTACGGGCACCGGGAAGTGCTGGACCTGCTCCGGGACATGGCGGTGAAGCTGCTCCTAAACAAATATACCCGGTTTTTGGATGACCGGGTGCATTTCATTCCGGTGGCAGATGGAGAGCAGCGCAGGATTAACGACCGTCAGGTGACTTTCTTTGACATTGGCTCCACCAAGACCAAGCAGTTTGGTTTCCGGCTGGAACTGGACGGGGAAAAGAGCCTGGTGTGCTGCGGGGACGAGCCCTATACGGAACGGGAGGAGCCCTACGCCCGGGGCTGCACCTGGCTGCTCCACGAGGCGTTCTGCCTGGAAGAGGAAGCGGCGGTGTTCCATCCCTACGAAAAGCACCATTCCACGGTAAAGCATGCCTGCCAGGCGGCGGAAAAGCTGGGGGTCCAAAACGTGCTGCTGTACCATACGGAGGACAACCAGCTGGAGCGGCGCAAGGAGCTGTACACCCAGGAAGGGAAAAAGTTCTTTTCCGGCAGGGTATACGTGCCGGAGGACCTGGAAGTTCTTGAGCTTTGAGGAAGGCAACTGAAAGGAGACAAAGCATGAAGGTGCTGATGATTAATGGCAGTCCCCGGCCTCAGGGCAATTCGGAACTGCTGTGTCAGGAATTTTGCCGGGGTGCCGAAGCAGCGGGGCACCAGGTGGAAGAAATCGCCCTGCGGGACAAGGTGATCTACCCCTGCAAGGCTTGCTACGCCTGTTTTCGCACTGGCCGCTGCGTCCAAAAGGACGCTATGGCAGAAATTCTGGAGAAAACCCAGGGGGCGCAGGTGCTGGTGTGGGCAACCCCTACGTATTTTCTCACCCTGAGCGGCCAGTTGAAGGTGATGATTGACCGGCTGCTGCCCAAATGGCAGGACCTGGGCGGGAAGGAAGCCTACGTGATTGTTACCGGCCACGACGGAAAGGCCGGCCTGCGCAGGGCTGGGGAAGACCTGGAAGCCATTTTGGCGGAGCTGGGCAGCCCAGTACGGAAAATCATCTGGGGTGAACACGCCTGGCAGCCCGGTGAGGTGCTGGGCACTCCGGCTATGAAGGAAGCCTATGCGGCCGGCAGCCAGGTTGGAAAATAGCGGAAAGCAAGGAGGAGGAGAAAATGCCTCTGTTATTTGTACAGCAGGATATTACCCAAATGGCGGTGGACGCCATTGTCAACGCTGCCAATCCCCAGCTCCAGATGGGGTCCGGGGTTTGCGGTGCCATCTTTCGGGCGGCGGGGCCCCAAAAGCTCCAGGCGGCCTGTGACCAGAAGGCCCCCATCAGGACTGGCGAAGCGGCCCTTACCCCGGGCTTTGCCCTGCCGGCCAGGTACGTGATTCACGCCGCAGGGCCCGTGTACAACCCCCGGCATCCGGAAGAAAGTGAGCGGCTGCTTCGGTCGGCGTATACCAGCGCGCTGCGGCTGGCGGCGGAAAACCACTGTGCCAGCGTGGCCTTTCCCCTGATTTCCGGGGGCATCTTTGGCTATCCCAAGGACCAGGCCCTGAGTGTGGCAGTTTCCGCCATCCAGTCCTTCCTGGAAACCCAGGAGCTGGACGTGTATCTGGCTTTTCCGGATAAACGGGCCTTTGTGGTGGAGAAAGACCTGCTGGCTGAACTGGACCAGTATTTGACCCGCCGCGGGGACGAAAGCGTGGCAGAAGCGGCGATTTGCGCCCAGAAAATCAGTTTGCCGCCCAAGAGCTATTGTGAGAACGTGAAACTGGCGCCCCAGGACCTGGACGACCTGCTGGGCCACCTGGATGAACCCTTTAACGTGACGCTTTTGCGGCTGATTGATGCCAAGGGGCTGACCGATGCCCAGGTGTACCATCGGGCCAACCTGGACCGGCGGCTGTTTTCCAAAATCCGCACGGGGAAGGGCTATAGCCCTACCAAACGGACCATTCTGGCCCTGGCCATTGCCCTGGAGCTGAACCTAGACGAAACCGATGATCTTTTGGCCCGGGCCGGCTATGCCCTGTCCCCCAGCCAAAAATTCGATGTGATTGTCCAGTACTTTATCCTGAAGGGCCAGTACGACATCTACGCCATCAACGAAGTCCTGTTCCATTATGACCAGCCCCTATTAGGGGGTGCGGCATAGTTGTCGCCTGGCAAGCGACCAAAAGCCCTCCCATTGGGAGTATTCTAAAGACAACAAGGAGGTACCCAAGCGGGTACCCTGGAAAAAGCTATTAGAACCCAAAAGGAGGGCTTTAGAATGAAAAAGAATTTAACGGAACTGGTATTTATTTTGGACCGCAGCGGCTCCATGGCAGGCCTTGAATCGGACACCCTGGGAGGCTACAATTCCTTCCTAAAAAAGCAAAAAGCCGTGGAGGGGGAATGCGTGCTTACCACCGTGCTCTTTGATGATCAGTACGAACTGCTCCACGACCGGATCAATATCCAGGCGGTAGCGCCCCTGACGGAAAAGGACTACTACGTGCGGGGCTGCACGGCGCTGCTAGATGCCCTGGGCAAAACCATTCAGAAAATCAAACAGGTCCAGGCCAATACGGCGGAGGATTACCGGGCGGAGAAAGTGCTGTTTGTGATTATCACCGATGGGTACGAAAATTCCAGCCGGGAGTACACCACGGAGAAAGTCAAAGCCCTGATTGAGGCCCAGAAAGCCAAGGGCTGGGAGTTCATCTTCCTGGGGGCCAATATGGACGCGGTGGAAACGGCCAGCCAGTTTGGCATTGGTGCCGACCGGGCGGTGGACTATCTGGCGGACGAAGCCGGTACGGAACTGAACTTTAGGGCCATGAGTGAGGCCGTCAGCGAGTTCCGCGCAGTAGGCAAAGTGCCGGAGGATGCCCTTGAATCCATCCGGCTGGATGCTGCCCAGCGTTCCGGAAAGCCAAAGAAAAGCGCCAAGAAAAGTTCCAGGAAAACCAAAAAAACTATAATGCCGGACGACCCTAAATTGTTCTCTATCGATCAATAAACCGTTTTCCAAGCTTTTAGTGGGCTCCCTTACCCAGCACCAGCTCCCCTGCCAGCCATTGCAGCGGGGGCTGGCGTTTTTTGTGGGGGAAGCGCCGGGCAAGGCATGTCCAAGCTGGGACCAGAGTATCTCTAGGACGGTATTTTCTTCCATACCAAGTTCCCCAAAAGTGAGTACTGGCTCTTTTCCTACAAAAAGAGTATTATATCTTTTGTAAGCGAAAGGAGTACATTTCAATGACTGATTATCTGAGTAAGCAATACCGTAAAATAAAATCATACAAAACAGGGTAAGACAAATTCCCAATGATTTC
>NZ_QRMX01000048.1:0-8405 GCF_003472805.1 Acidaminococcus sp. AM05-11
GAAGGTGGTAAAAAAAGTCCGTGCAGACGGTAAACTTACACCGATTTATGCAATCAGGTGGAAGAAAAATATGATCCATTTTGGGAATGGGCAGTTATTTATAATGGAGAATTGGGACATTTAACACGACCTTCCCGTGAACTATACAAATTGATTGCACAAGAAGGTTGTTCCTTCCCTAGTTATCTAACATAATAAATAAGTGCTTTGGTTGCTTTTTTACAGCCAAAGCACTTATTTATTATGCAAGGAAGCCCCCAGCATCACGCCGGGGGCCTTAACTTTTTCTCTATTCTCTTTTCTCTTATCTAAACGTCTTATCCGCATAAGCCTGGAGTTCTGCCCGGCAGTCGGGATGAGCCATGGCAATCATGGCCTGGGCGCGTTCTTTCAGGGACAGGCCGGTCAAATGGGCCACGCCATACTCGGTAGCCACGTTCTGGATCAAGGCTCTGGGAGCGGAAATGGTGCTGTCTGCGGGGATGGTAGGCAAGATGTTGGAATGGCGGACGCCCTGCTTATCTACCCGGGAGGACTCGATGCAGATGTAGCCTGCGCCGCCCTGGGACAGGAAGGCGCCTTCCAAAAAGTCCAGCTGGCCGCCGGTGCCGGAAAGTTGACGAGTGCCTACGGATTCGGCATTTTCCTGCCCCATGAGATCCAACTGCACGCCGCCGTTGATGCTGATGTAGTTGGAAATATTTTCCATCACCCGGGGATTATGGACGTAGTCCACTTCTGCCGGATAGAACAGTTCGGGTTTCTCCTGGAGCCAATTATACAGCTCCTTACTGCCGCTGGCCAGGTTCCAGGTAGAAAGCCCCGTACGGACTTCCTTTTTGGCGTTGGTGAGCTTGCCGGCCTTGTAGAGGGCCAGAAAGGCGTCGCTGATGGTGCCGGTATGGCAGCCCAGGTTTTCCCGGTCGCTTTTAGCCAACAGCTGGGCAATGGTAAAGGGAATGGTCCCTACTCCCAGGCTCAGGGTGGCTCCATTAGGAATCTCAGCCACTACATTTTGGGCAATCTGGAGATCGGCTGCAGAAGGCTGCCGGTAGCCGGAGGTGATTAACGGGCCATGCTCCCCTTCTACCAGGTAATCGGCGTCCTCAATAGACACCCGGTGGGAACCGTCCACGCCCTGAAGGGTGGGCAGCTTTTCGTTGATTTCAAAAATAACTGTCCGGGCCTTTTGGATAATGGTCTTCCAGCAGTAGCTGGCAAGCCCCAGGCCGCAGTACCCGTTGGCGTCGGGCCTAGAAACCGGCACAATGGCCACATCCACTTGCAGGTAGTCCCGGTACATTTCCGGCAGCAGCCGTAAAATCATGGGCACAAAGTGCAGCCGCCCCTGGGTGAACAGCTTCCGTTCGTAGGCGCCTAGATGCCAGCTGTAGTACTGGAAATGCTTCATTTCCGGGTCGCAGTCCACGGTATGGATAATGGGCTGGTACACCAGTCCGCCCCGGATTTTTACGTCCGTCAGCTCATCCCGGCGGTCCGCCAGGGCCTGGTCCATGAGCTCGGCAAAGCCGCTGCCGAAGCCAAAATCCACCCAATCCCCGCTTTGGATGGCCTGAGCGGCCTGGGCAGGGGTACAAAGTTTAGGTTGTTTTGCCATTGTATTGCCTCCTGGTTATTTGCTGCGGGGACTTGCAGCAGCCCCCGAAAATTTATCTTATTCTGCATCTACTCCGTTCTGGTACAGCTCGTGGCAGGACAGCTCCAGGTCCTCATTCCAGCTGATGCCGTAGCCGCCGGTATCCACCTGAACCTGGGCAAACAGTTCCTTATCCGTCAAGAGCGCCCAAAAGGCTTCCCACTGGGCGGCCGCACCTCTGATATCGTAGTGTTTCTTTTCTCCGTTTTCGAATTCCACCAAGAGCTGGCGCCCGCTTTGGGGCTGTATGTTCTTGATTCGCTGCAGCATCTGTTTCGCTCCCTTCCGCACAATCTATTGGTAGTATAGCATAGATTTTTCTCTAACGCTTCTGTTACTATAGAAGATAGATTGATGCGCCCTGGGGCAGGAAAGTCTGCCCCGTCTACTGCAAGGAGAAGCCCATGTTTGAAAAATACCGTTATTTTATTGCCCTGGCCAAGGAAAAGAATGTGACCCGGGCAGCTGAAAAATTATTCGTCACCCACCAGGCCCTGAGCCATTACTTGTCCAATCTGGAAAAGGAATGCGGGGTGACCTTGTTCTACCGGAAACCGGAATTCCGGCTGACGGACGAAGGGCAACTGTTCCTGGACAATATCCGCCAGGTGGAAGCGCTGGAGAACAGTTTAGCCCAGCAGTTTGCGGAAATCAAGGAAGGAAACTCCGGCACCATCCGGCTGGGAACCACGGAAGGCCGGTTCCGGATTTTTATGCCCCGGCTGATTGAGTCCTACAGCAAGCTGTTCCCCCATGTGCAGCTCCAGGTGGTCAGCGCCAACTCCCCAACGCTCAGGGAAATGCTCCTGAACAACCAGCTGGACATGATTGTGATCGGGGCTCCCAAGAACCCTTCCCGGTTCATCCAGAGCCAGCTGATTCTCCGGGAAGTGCTGTACCTGGTGGTCAGTGAGGGGATGCTGAAGCACTATTTCCCGGATACGTATCCTGGCTGCATCCAGGAATTCCGCCAGGGGGCGGATCTCTCCAAGTTCACCCAGATGCCCTTTTCCTTCAATATGCCGGCCTTCAACTCCTCCCAGATGATCAGCCGGCTGCTCCAGAAGCAGGATATTGAGCTGAACTGCATCCACACCTCCAGCCATCCGGACCTGCACCATTTGCTGACCACCCAGAATTACGCGGCCAGCTTCTGCCTCACCATGTACCTGCCCAACCTGCGCTACATCAACAGCCAGGTGGAAAACAAGCTCCACGCCTTCCCCATCCGGTACCTGGAGGAAACCAACCCCCTGAACCTGGAATACCGGAAGGACCGGACCTTCCCGGTCTACGGCCAGGCTCTGCTGCGGCTGATCCGGAAGCAATGCGCCTTTTACGCGGACTACAATCCGGAGCATATCCTAAAATAGCAAAAATATAAAAAGCCCCAGCATATTGGCACAGAGGGACGCCAATACGCTGAGGTTTTTTAGCAAAAGAAGTGTTGTTTCGTCCTAGGGCTGGGGGCTGAAGCTTTCGAAGGCTTCGTTGGCCTGGAGCCAGTTTTGGGCCAGGGGCAACAGCCGGCGGCCGTTTTCGGTAAGCCGGGTGGCCCGAATGCCCTTGCTGCGCTGGACCAGTTCCGTGCCCACCTGCTTTTCCAGGGACTTTAGTCGATAACTGACCGTGGCTTGGGACACAAACAAAAGGCGGGAGGCCTTGCTGATATTCTGAGCCTTAGCCACAGCCAAAAAGGTTTCAACCAGATCTTTTTCCATCAGGAGACCTCCAATTCTATCAAGGTTCTGCACGTATGACTGCGCCGCTGGCCCCAGGGGGAAACGCTGGAGACGTCAGGTGTGTTTTGAACGGGACCAGACGGGCTGTACATACACAAAACAGAGGGAAAAACGCAATACTTAGTAAATCTTCATGTACCCCATGACCATGGCAATGCCGCACATGATAAAGCTCAAAATCCAGGTGCGGAAGAAGTTGGCTTTCAGGTGGTCGTTGAGTTCCACGCCGGCAAGACCCAGGGCCAGGAAGGTGGTGGGCTGCAGCGGGCTCAGGATCATAGCCACGTTCTTGCCAATCAGCATGGCCACGCCTACGTCCAGGGGTGGTACGCCAAAGGCGGAACCGGCTTTGCCCAGCAGCGGGAACAGGCCATAGTAGAAGGTATCTGCACCCAGGCAGGCGCCAACAGGTACGGAGATGAAACCGGCGATGATGTTCATGTAGCGGCCCATCCAAGCAGGCATTACCCACAGGAGGGTGTTTACCATGGCATCCAGCATACCGGATTTGTTCATGATACCGATGAATACGGCGGCTGCCAACAGGGTAGCGGAGGTATCCAGGGCATCCCCAGCGTGGCTGCGGAACAGTTTCCGCTGGGTTTTGGAATCAGGATAGTTGATGACCATACCAATGGCCAGAGCAATCATAAACAGAATGTGCGGGGACATTACGCCTAAGAGCAGCAGTACCAGCAGGATGATCGTGAGGATAATGTTCACGGGCAGCAGCTTGGGCCGTCTCAGGGCTTCTTCTTCAGGGCTCAGTTTCACCTGGGCAGCCTGGTCGGCAGCTTCCTTGGTCAGGCCGGCACCGTGGCGGACTTCATTCATGCCCACCAGGGCAGCAATCACAAAGGTCAGGATCAGGCAGACGCCCTGGAAGGGAATCAGGTAATGCCACAGGTCGCCTACATCACGGTTCAGGATGGCAGCTACCCGGACTACCGGGCCGCCCCAGGGAACCAGGTTCATAACGCCCATGGCGGTTCCTACAATAAACAGCATACCGGTGGGGCGCATATTCAGGCGCTTCCACAGGGGCAGCATGGAAGGAATGGTAACCAGGGCGGTGGTGGCGGTAGCGCCATCCAAGTGGCCGATTACGGCAACCATGGCGGTGACCACAGCGGTAACCACTACGTTGTTGCCGGTTCTGGCCACCAGTTTCTTAACGATGGCATCAAATACACCAGCATCGGACATAATGCCGAAAAATTCTACCGAGAAAATGAACAATACTGCGGTTTTCCAAACGGTATTCAGCCCGGAGCCAATCCATTTTTCCAGAAGATCCGGGGTGACGCCCAGGAACAGGGCGCCAATAATGGGAATGGTCCCGAATACGGTAATGGGGGCCATTTTCCCTTTCAGCAGGAAGAATACCAGTACAATAAGGGTAGCGTAACCTACGAGTGCAACCATTTTCAGCTCTCCTTTGGGCAGGGGAAAAGATTATTTTCCCTGGGTGTGATTTTTGGCCTGCCGGGTAGGAACGTCCAGGATCAAGTCGCTGGCTTTGCCGGCCCGGAGCAGGTAACTGTCGGCAGGATGGTCCAGTTCAGACGCCATATGACGGCTGATGTCCATCATCTTGTCCAGGTCAATACCGGTTGCAATGCCCATTTCATCACACATATGGATGACATCTTCGGAGGATACGTTGCCGGCGGCACCCGGAACAAAGGGGCAGCCGCCCATACCGGCCATGCTGGTATCGAACTGGGTGAAGCCTTCGCTGAGACCAGCCAGGATATTGGCTACGCCCAGGCCCCGGGTATTATGGAAGTGGAGCCACCAGGAGACTTCAGGGTATTTTTCTTTGACCAAGTGGCACAGGGAGGCCACCTGGGAAGGATAAGCCATACCGGAAGCATCGGAAAGACTGATTTCCCGAATGCCTACCAGCATATAGGCTTCAATAATCTTGCAAACTACCTCGGGAGCAATTTCCTTGTCCCAGGGGGAACCAAAGGCCATGGAGATGGAACCGGAGATTTCGATGCCGGCTTCCTTGGCCCGATCCACACAGGCGGAGAAGCGGGCTACGCTTTCTGCCGGGGTGCAGTTCAGGTTGGCCAGGTTGTGGGCTACGGAGGCGGAAACGTTCAGTTTCACCTTTTTGCAGCCGCATTCGATGGCCCGGTCCACGCCCTTCAGGTTGGCAATCAGGGCCCGGTATTCTACGCCGGTTTTTTGGGTGATGCCTTTAAACACTTCATCGGTATCTGCTACCTGAGGTACAGCCTTGGGGCTGACGAAGCTGCCTACTTCGATGACCGGGAAACCGGCCTCGGTCAAAGCGTTGACGTAAGCAATTTTCTCCTGGGTAGTAGGAATCTTCTTTTCATTTTGCAGGCCGTCCCGCAGGCCCACTTCACAAAGACGGATTTGTTTCGGATAGGTTAATGCCATTTTCAGTTCCTCTTTTCTGTGCTTAGATGACTTTCTTTTCTTTCAGTTTAGCCAGCTGTGCATCAGACAGGCCCAGGATTCCGCCATACACTTCTTCATTGGAAGCGCCCAGCTTCTGGCCGGCCCATTTGATTTCCCCAGGGGTTTCGGACAGGACCGGAACGATGCCGGGCATCTTCACGGAACCGAATTCCTGGCAGGGTACGTCCACAATGTCGTGGCGGGCCTGGTATTGAGGATCTTCAAAGCAGTCTTTGATGTTATAGATGGTGGAAATGGGAACGCCGGCTGCATCGCATTTGGCTTTCAGTTCCTGGAAGGTATGGGTCTTTACCCATTCCGTTACCGCATCCATGATGGGTTTGGGATCTGCCAGCCGGTCTTTGGCCAGGGCATATTTAGGAAGCCAATCGGCTCTTCTGTCCATGGCATCGCACAGATGCTCGAACACCGGGTTGGTGCTGCAGACGATGATGACATACACATTGTCCTTGGTTTCGAAGGTACCGATGGGGCAGGAAGCGCCGCTGGGCATCGGGCTTCTCTCCCGGATGGTGCCAAACAGGTCGTATTGGGCAATCATGGCTTCTTCCATACGGAAGATACCTTCGTACAGGCTTACATCGATTTCCTGGGGTTTGCCTTTCAGGGCATCCCGGTGATACAGGGCAATCATGGTTCCCAGGGCTGCGTACAGGCCAGCTACATAGTCAGCCAGAGCAAAGGGAGGGCTGACAGGAGGACGATCCGGATAGCCCTGCATGTAGGTCATTCCGGAGAAGGCCTGCAGCGGGGTGCCCAAGCCGGCCAGTTTCCGATACGGCCCGGTTTGGCCATAGCCGGTGACATGGGTCACAATGATATCCGGGTTGACTTTCCGCATTTCTGCTACGCCAATTCCCCATTTGTCCAGGGTGCCGGTTTTGAAGTTTTCAATGACTACGTCACTCTTGGCTACCAGATCCATGAACAGCTTCTTGCCTTCCTCAAAGTGGAAGTCCAAGGTTACGCTTTTCTTGTTCCGGCCCATGGACGGCCAGCGAATGCTCTTCCCATCTTTTAACGGCCCCATGGCCCGGAAAGCATCTCCCCGTCCGGTCATTTCTACCTTAATGACCTCGGCGCCAAAGTCTGCCAGCAGGCCAGCGGCCCAGGGAGCAGCAATGACGGTCGAAATATCCAAAATGCGCACACCTTCTAATGCATGTTTTGCCATTTTTCGCACCTCTCGCAATGTTTAGATTTTTTGCCGCGTTGGGAGCTCCACCATTAACGGACATTTTCTTTACGGTTTCATCATACGTCAGATAACGGAAAATAAGAAGCAATGATTTTTTAGTCTTTGCAAATTAAATTTGCTGTTACAATTTGGATGCATTGTGATAGGATATTTTTTATCCACATTTCTGCTTTGAATTACTGTTTGTTATTCTATTTGTCGTTATATAAAGAGGAAATGGTTTTTGAATATAAAAAATCCCAGGCAAGCCTTTTGGTTTGCCTGGGATTGTCTTTTGTACAGAGATTTATATGCTTTCTTCCAGCAGCTTTACATGCCGCAGCCGAGCGGCGAAAACAGCCGGAGTGACGCCCATATACTCTTTGAATTTCCGGGTGAAATAGCTCTGGTCGTAGTACCCACTGGCCTGGGCAATGGCCGCCAGGGGCATATCCGGATCCCGCAGCAGCCGCTGGAGGGAATCCTGAAACTGCATATTATTTAGGGCGATTTTAGGTGATACTCCTACTTTTTCCCGGATAATCGTTTGCAGATACCGACCACTGTACCCGGTTTCCTGCTCCAATTCGTGCAGCTGGACCAGTCCGTGTTTATGCAGGGCCGCTTCTATCAGCGCCGGCACCAGCCGCTCATTGCCGGCATTTCTCCTGCTGTGATTCTGCCACCTGCCGATGAACTGCTGCAATAAGGCCTGCCGGGCCGGCATATCCGGCGCTGCGGCCAGCTCCTCGTACAGGCTTCCCACCTGGATAAAATCCTCCAAAGGGGCTTCCGTATCCGTAACGGCGCTGCAGGGAATGCCAAAAATCTGGGTAAACCGGCCAGGAAAGAACTGGCACAGCAGGGTATGGTGGGTACCATACAGGGGAACCTCCTTAGTTTGGGTCAGAAGTCCGCATACCATGGCGCTGGGGCATTCCTGATCCAGGGAAAACTGGACGCCCAAAAGTCCTATCCCCGGCACCGAATACAGCCCTTTGGCCTGGGGTTCCGCATCCAGCTCGTAAAGCACCGCAATATTCTCCCCCCGCTCCGGCTCCTTCAGAAAACATCGTTTGGTCTTACGGGCCTGCCAAAAGGGCTGGGCCGACAGCCCTACCCCTTGTTTTTCCAGAACTTGTTCCTCAGCCTCTTTCATTCCCGATTCCCCCTATTGAAATGGGCGCCCCGATGCCGCGCTTGTTCCGTTTTTTCCTATACATCATACATCATACATCATTATATACTATGATACTTGCAAAAGTACATCAATTTTACTGGAAAGCTACATGAATCTGTTTCGTTAAGGGGTTAAACAACAGTTTCTAAAAATCATACAAAACCATATAAACATGATTATTTTGTACAAAAT
>NZ_QRMX01000049.1:0-7260 GCF_003472805.1 Acidaminococcus sp. AM05-11
AGAAGGTGGTAAAAAAAGTCCGTGCAGACGGTAAACTTACACCGATTTATGCACAAAGGAGAAAAGCCCCACCCCCTTGTTGTTTTTCCAGCTTTCCCTACTGTTATTATGGACCTTTGAGACGCCCTGCCGGTAGACCATTTCTCTCACTGCTCTTGCCTATTCCTATCATTTTTAAAAAATTGGGACTGCCTGCAGCCCTGCTTCCTTTTTCCATCCCATAAAAAACGACCTGCCAGCTCTTCTTGAGTTGGCAAGTCGTTTTTTGCTTTTTATTTCTTCAAAAACACCCATTCTTCCGGGGTAGACCGGGCTGCGTCATACTGGTAGCCGCCGCTGCCGTGGAACTGCTGCAGCACTTCCGGGTCGTCCGAGCCTTCCTGGGCCAGGTACCGGACCATTTCCCCCCGGGCAATTTTCACGTAGACGCCTTTTTGGACGATTTTCTCCCCTGCCAGCTCCCCAAAGGTGCAGGTAATCAGCTGGTCCTGGGGCGTCAGATGCGGGGTAATGGCTTTGCTGTATTCTTTGGAGGCCAGGTTCACCACAATCCGGCTTTCGTCCAGCAGGGCCTTGTACAGCTTGTCCCCCCAAAAGGCGTACAGGTTTTTGGTGCCCGCCACCTGGGCTTTGGCCTGCATTTCCAGCCGGTAGGGCACCACCCCGTCCAGGGGCCGCAGGAGCCCGTAAAAGCCGGACAGAATCCGCAGGTGCCTGCTGATATAGGCCAGCTCCTGATCCGCAAAGACCACCGGCGCCATGTACTGGTACTGGATGCCCTGGTAGGCCAACAGGGCCGGAGAACGGAAAGTTTCCCGGTCCATAGCAAGAAGCCGCTCATGGTTCAGCTGGGCAATTTCGTCATTGCAGCCCCAAAGCCGGGTCTGCTGCTCCAGCGTCAGAGCCTGCAAATAGTCCTTCACCTGCCGGGCTTCCCTGAGGAAGGCGGGCTGGCTCAGGGGCAGAGTATTCTCCCGGTCTTCCTGCATTTTTTTCGCCGGGGAGATGATGATGCGCATTACAGTTCGGCCAGCATCTGGGCCGGGTTATCACCGGGTTTCACCTTGTCCAGGGCCCGGGTAATGATGCCGTTTTCGTCAATGAGATAGGTGGAGCGCACCACACCCATGGAAACCTTGCCGTACAGTTTCTTTTCCTTCCACACGTCGTAGGCCTGGATCACCGTCTTTTCCGGGTCCGACAGCAGGGTAAAGGGCAGGTTGTATTTCTCCTGGAACTTTTTGTGGGAGGCCACGCTGTCCTTGCTGACCCCCAGCACCACGGCGCCCTTTTCGGTAAACTGGGGATACAGCTCCCCAAAGCCGCTGGCCTGACGGCTGCACCCCGGCGTATTGTCCTTGGGATAAAAATACAGCACCACTTTTTGGCCCCGATACTCTTTCAGAGAATGCATTTGTCCGTCCTGGTCCGGCAGGGTAAAATCCGGAGCCTGGGTTCCAACTTCCAGCATAGCTATCCCTCCTTGGGTTCTTAGGCGTTGTCCGCCATTTTATTGCGCATAATGCGCTTGTAGATTTCCACGCCTGGCTGATCGTAGGCGTCCACATCGGCCAGTTCCCCTTCGTAGGCGATGCTCAGCATCAGGAAGAAGAACAGCTGGCCCAGAAAATATTCGTTCATGTAAGGCAGATTGTAGCGGGCACTGAGCCGGTGGTCACCGGCCAGGGCTTCCTCGTTGGCTTCCAGGGCAATCTGCAGGGCCCGGCCCACGTCCATTCCCTCGTACCGCTGGTAGCCATCGATTTCCGGGAAGGAGTTGTGGATGAACACCTTGTTTTTCATATCGTTGATGAACAGGAATTGGACCACCTTGTCCCGGCGGCCGTCCTGGTGGAGCTGGGTCTGGGCGTGCATATCCGTGGTGCCAATGGCCACCACCGGCGTGCGGCCGTAGAACACCGGGTTCCCCTTCCGGTCCAGACGCTTGCCCAGGGATTCTGCCAAAAGCTGCACATACCATTCCCCCAGGGCCTTCAGCCGCATGGCGTAGGGCATCATAATTTCAATATGGCAGCCGTGGAACTGGGCCGCAGCATATTTCAGCACCGCATTATAGAAGGCCGGGTTTTCCTGGGGCTTTTCGCTTTGGCACCATTGGTCCATATCCCGGGCCCCCTGGAGAAGTTCTTCCAGGTGCATGCCCAGTACCGCAGCCACAATCAGTCCCGGGGTGGACAGCACGCTGAAGCGGCCGCCAATGCCCACCGGCACGTCGAAAATCGGCCAGCCGTACTTCCGGGCCAGACGGTTGAGCGGCCCCTGTTCCAGGGTCTTGTCCGTGACCACCGCCACCCCCATGCGGAACAAGGTCCGCTGCTTTTCCAGGGTATCATAGAAATACAGGAAGGCCGTGGTGGGTTCCAGGGTGGTGCCGGATTTGGAAATGGGCACCAAAAGCACCTGCAAAGGCCGGCGCTCGCCATTGCGTACCTGCTGGGCCTGAAGGAGCAGCTGGTTCATCACAGAATCCAGGTCCTCTGCGTCCAGGTTGTTGCCGCTAAAGAAAATCCGGGGCATCCGCAGCCCGTCTTCCCGGGCCCAGTATTCACTGGTGAAGCAGTCGTAGAGCACCTTGCCCCCCAGGTAGGAGCCCCCTACCCCGCAGAAGACCACCGCATCGTACTTGCTGCGTACCTTCTGGCCAAAGTCCGTCAGCTCCTGGAGCAGCTCCTGGGTATTGGGGTAGCCTTTTTGGAGATAGGGCAGCCGGGTAAAATACACCGGTTCCGGGGTACCGTCCTTGGACAGATGGTGCACCGCCTGCCCGGTTTCCCGGATCAGCCGCAGGCCCTGGGCTGCCGCCGTGATTTTATTTTGTAATTGGTCCAGTTCTTTGTCCGTCACCTGCTCTGGTCCCAGCATATTGGTGAAATCCAGGCAAAAGCCGGAAGGCAGGGTGATGCTTTTTCGTAGTTCCATAGTGGTTCGCTCCATCTCTCTGGAAAAATACTTTGCTATATTTATAATGATACCATGTTCTTACTCTATGAGCAAAAATTTCCTCATGAATCCCGGAAAAATAAAAAAAATGGATACCCGTTTTGGCCAAAATATGGTATGCTTTTTTCAGATATTTAAACAGGAGGCAGCGATTATGACCAAGGGCGTTAACCAAAAGCTCAAACTTCTTCTTTTATATCAATATTTCACCCAGGAAACAGATGCCGACCATGGGGTAACCCTGGCAGACATTACTGCATTTTTGGCCAAACAGGAAATCCATGTGGACCGGAAGACCCTGTACCAGGATTTCGAAGAGCTCCGGGCCTTTGGTCTTGATATTGCAGCCAGCAAGGAAGGCATCCGCTACACCTACCGGCTGATCAATCCCCAATTTGAACTGCCGGAACTGAAAATGCTCATCGACTCTGTCCAATCGGCCAAGTTCATTTCCGATACCAAGTCCAAGGAACTCATTGCCAAGCTGGAACGGCTGGCCAGCAAGCCCATGGCCAGAAACCTGCGGCGCCAGGTACTGATTACCGGGCGGACCAAAACCATCAACCGCAGCGTCTACTATACCATCGACCGGCTGCACCAGGCCATCAACAGCGGAGTCCAGGTTTCCTTCCATTATATGAAATGGAACATCCACAAAACCCTGGTGGCCCGTAACCACGGCCGCCGCTTCCTGGTCAGCCCCTGGGCCATGGTCTTAAACGACGACAACTACTACCTGGTGGCCTACGAACCCATCGACGACTGCATCAAACACTACCGGGTGGACAAGATCAAGGACCTGGTCCAGCTGGAAGAACCCCGGGAAGGCCAGGAAGAATTTGAGAAATTGGACCTGGCCCGCTACGCAAATATGCATTTTGGCATGTTCAACGGAGAAACCGTGAAGGTTGACCTGCGGGCCAAAAACGGCCTGGTAGGCGTACTCATCGACCGGTTTGGCCAGGACGTAATGATTATCCCCGATGGACCGGATCACGTAACGACCACCGTAGAAGTGGCCGTCAGTCCCCAATTCCTGGGCTGGATTACAGCCCTGAAGGACGGCGTAGTCATCACCGGACCGGAAAAAGTCCGGGACGAAATGCGGGAGCTGGGCCGGCTGCTGCTGCATCTGTATCGGGACTAAATAAGTAAAATTGAAATCTCCTGCTCAAGATCATACAGATTTTGGGCAGGAGATTTCAATTTTGTGAATTGCTCCACGGTCTAGCGCCGGTTCTTTCCCCTGATTTTTTGTTGTACTCAGGAAGAAGAATAAGAACAACTTTCAAATATAATAGACGAAAAGACTATAATTGCGTTTACTTCAAGTAGAATCCTTGGTATATATTGTACTTATCTTAAATTGCATGTATTCCATCTGGAATTTTTTTTGAACTAGTAAAAATTCCGTTACATTCATCTCTCATAGTACATGATTGACATTCAGGAATAAAGCCTTGTTTCCACTGAGATATACTAAAAGTACTATATTTTCTTATTTCGTAAGGTAATAGGCATAAAGGAAGATTGTAAATTGATACAGGTATATCCCGATAATCCAATATTTTGGTTGCTTCAATTAATTCTTGCATATATGATTTTGGTTCGATCCATACATCCTCTATATTGTCGTATGCTCTTCCACACACTTCCATCCCCATTAATGCCACATGCACAGCCATTGGTAAATTCCACCCAATAAAATTTGCCAATTCAGTTAAATTAAACACATTTTTACTAGTGAGGACGATTCTAATTTCTATAGGAACTCTAAATGCAGATAAATTATATATTCCGTTTATAGTTTCTCTAAAAGCACCTGATACCCCTACGATTCTATCATGTACTTCTGGAATAGAAGAATACAATGGAATCGCATATACAGTATTAAAAGGAGCCCTATCTATAAAACTTTGGGTAAAAGACTTATTATTAAATTTTCTCCCATTGGTCAAAATAATTGGTTCTACATAGGTGTATCTTTTCAAGGTCTCCATAATTTCAAATATCTTAATTCCTACAGTAGGTTCCCCACCAGAAATACATATTTCTCTCAAGCTTTTTTTAGGAATGCATGATAAAATTTCAAGGACCTCATCGGAGTAATCAAGCGGGGTTTGAGGTTGTGGGCACATAATACATTGAGAATTACATGCTTCAGTTACAAACAGTACATTTTGTGTCGAACTAGCATTAAATACACGTTTCACTGTACCATCAGGGCATAATTTTAATATATCTCCATCATTAATATCCAACATTCCTTCTTCCGGTAAATTATAGATAATTGGATATGGTGTATTTACATGTTCAAGCATAGATATACTAGCAAACCTGTATACTTCATTTATTTTTTTTGTTTCTTTAATATACTTAGGCTTAATCCAATTCAATATATTAGACTTATGTGAATACGAAGCAATAATGGGATTAGTAATATTTTTAGCTATACCCTTTATTTGCCACATTGCCATTCCTCCATAGGTCTTCTAAATACCCAAGACCATAATACTGCAATTGTTTTGGGATCATTTTCTTTAATTAAATCCAAAATTACTTTTATCATTCCCTTATTTTTTTCACAAAATTGACTTATATACCGCTTGCCTAATAAATCCCCTGATTCAACAAAATTTCTAATTGGATCAGCACCACAGTATTGCTGATAGGCACATGTCCAACATCCTGGCATGCATTCAACGCAACTATTTAAAACCAACTCTTTTATCATGGAGGAATTAAAAATATCTAAATACGCATCTTCACATACATTTCCCATTTTAAAACTGGTGTCTCCCATTGTTGCTAACATTCTAGCTTCATCAGTGGGATATACATCACCATTATAATAATATATTGCTCCAGAAATACCTGCTCCTGCCGGAGATTGCAAATCAACAAATCCGGTAGAAAAAGGAGTCATAATGCGTTGAAACAGTAAAGCTGCATAGGATTCTATAAAAAATATCCCCTTTTTATTGAGTTCTATGATGTAATGAAGAGCCTGCCTATATTTTTCTAAAAACTTATTCGTAGAATATCCTAAATCATTTTTATTTTTTACTGCGTATCCATATGGATTAAGCGCCCTGATAAATATATTACCAAAGTCATGCTGTACATAATAATCAATTACTCTCTCCAAACAATCGATGTTATCTTTTGAAACGGTTAACAATGCATTTACAGCAGAACCCTTCATTATTTCTCTTGCTCTACTCAAATTACTTGTAAAACAATCATAAGCACTTTTTCCATTTCTTCCTTTTCTATGCAAGTCATATAATTCTTTAGGCCCATCGCATGATGTAGAAATACCGACATGATGTCGATTTAAAAACTCTAATTGAGCATCCGTTATTTCAAATAAATTAGTACAAATTACAAAAGTGAGACGTTTAGAAGGCAGCTTTTTAACTCTTTTTTCACCTTCTATTACAAAGAATTCCAATACAGGCCAATTTAATGAGGGCTCACCTCCTTGAAATTCTATTTTTATATCATCAGAAGGAGATTGTAAAATAATATCTAATGTCTTGTCAGCAATTTCAAGTGACATATCAGTGTTTTTGCAAGATATTCCTTGTGAACTTGCATGGCAATAATCACATAAGCAGTTACATCTCAAAGTAAGAACTACCATATGTAAGGAAGTAAAATAATTAAGGTAGCTTTTTCTACTTCTCAACTTTGTTGCTAATAACATTTCTATAGTTTCACTATCTTCACAATTTCCAAGGATGTGGTGTGTATATAATTTTTCTTTTGCACTTATTGTGAGTTTTTCATACTGCTGTGCTGCCAAACATGCAAAATCGTTATATGAGAGAAATACTGCTTCTCCTACAAGATTTACAACTATAAAATCCTCTCCATAATGATCAAAATAAAACGGGTATTCTTGTATATTCATTTATTTATAGTCCTCAACGGAAAAAAGGCTTTTTCGTATATCTGATTTCTAATAGATTGTGTCCTTCTTAAAATATCAATCCGCAGTTGTTCATCAATAAAATCAGCCATAATATTTTCAAGATCTCTTGGCAGCGGCTCCATACCTTCACCTTTATTTTTTACAACAAAAGATATTTCATCCTCTCCAATGGGATTGAATGTTATAAAAAATTTCTTATTATATTTATATGCTATACTAAAAATAGTTTCTCTTTCAAAAAGTTTCTTGCTTAATATAATCTGAAATCCGCCATTTATTTTCTTATAATTTTCCATGTTTTCACCTAATAGGCTCTTCACGTTTTATTGTGGGATGGCAGATTTCTGCCATCCTTCTTTTAT